>JANMKO010000078.1:0-2588 GCA_031372085.1 Betaproteobacteria bacterium | reverse complement strand
GGTGGGCCCGGCCCGGCCCAGGCCTGGGTGTTGATCTCCAGCACCGGGCTGACGAGCGCCACCGCGTCGTCCAGTGCCAGGCGGGCAAACAGTGCGTCGTCAAAGCCGTCCGCCGTGGTGGCCGCCAGCACCGCATCGGGCTGGCCGTTGACCGAGCGCAGCGCCTGCGAGAACTCGGCCAGCGCCGACTCATTGATCATCTGCACCGAGCTGGCCAGCGCCACGCCCAGCGCCACCGCACCCAGCGCGGCGGCATGGCGCCAGGGGTGGTGGCGCCATTCGGCGACGGACAACGACAGCAGGTGACGCCACATCGCTGGATGGTACGGGGCCTTGCCCATCGCCCGCGACCTGGCAAGCAGCGGCATCCGCAACATGACCATCGCGCCGGGCATCTTCGGCACGCCGATGCTGTTCTCCATGTCACAAGCGGTGCAAGACGCTCTGGCCGCCGGTGTGCCCTTTCCCAGCCGGCTGGGCACGCCGGCCGATTGCGCCAAGCTGGTGCACCAGATCATCACCAACGACATGCGCAATGGTGAGGTGATCCGGCTGGACGGGGCGATCCGGCTGGCGCCCAAGTAGCCACGCACGCGGCGCTTGTCCGGCGCGCTGGCGTTGGCCACTTCGGGTTCAAGCGCTGCCCGCACCCCTAACCTGCACCGAATCGGTACGCTTTTCGCAAAGACCTTTGCCGCAAACTGACAGGCACATCGAAGCAGCTTCGATGCCTCAAGGAGAACATCGATGAAACGCCTGACTTTGCCGCTGCAATGGGTCGCCCCTTTCGGCTTGGGACTGGCGCTGATGGCCCCGCTACAAGCCACGTTCGCCTTCGGCGGCATTGGCAATCTGGGCGAATGCACCACCTTCACCACCTGCACAGCGGGGGTGTCGAGCGTTGCGGTGGCAATTTCGCAGTACGAGTTCACCGCCATCAAGGACAACTACCAGTTGCCGCTGAACCTGGTGCCGGGCATGAACGAGCGCCGGGATCAGCGTGATCGCCAGACAAACGTGCCGTTGCGCGCCGCAGTGGGCGACTTTTGCGCCAACTGCGCCACCGACAACCCGTTCTTCTCGTCGGCCAGTGCCCGTAGCCAGTCAGACTTTGCGGTCAACCGTGCCTCGGCCCAAACCAGCGTCGGCGTGAGCGGACACGATGTACAAACATTCGGCCAGCAAGTTCTCGGGTCTGCCAATGTCCAGGTGCGGACGGTGGCTGAAGTGCGCAGCACCTGGCGCGACGCCTGGGCCTTCAACGCCAACGGGCACTTCAACGCGTCAATCCAGTTGGACGGCAAGTCTGGCACCAACACGAGCAATCCTTTTTTCCCGTCGAGCTTCAACTACGCCCTCTCCAGCACCCCGGGCGGCTGGTTCTACGACCTCAGGGTGTGGGACGTGACCAACCTCTCAATCTCGGCGTTTTTTGAGGTGGAGGCCGGCCCGACGCTGGTCGCCCGCGTGCAGGACCAAGCCGATGAGCATCGCGCGTCGTTCAATTCCACGCTGGCGCTGGATTTCGACTTCATGGTCGGCGTGCAGTACGTCGTCACCGCAGAACTGGGCATCCAGGCGTGGAATGGCCGCGATATCAACCTTTACAGCACCGCGCGGCTGACCGACGTGGTGCTGTCGACCGGCGCGAACATGACCGCACTGTCGGGCCACGACTACATCTCTACCGCCGTGCCAGAACCACAGACCATCGCCTTGATGGCGGCAGGCCTGGTGTGCCTCACGGTGTGGCGCCGCCGACAGCGGCGCGGCTGACCGCGCAAACCGCGCTGCTGCAATTCATCGGCATTGCCGACGACGCCTGCGGCGCGTGCAGCTCAACCCGCCACGATGCCCGTGGCCGTCAGCCGCAACACCCGGTCGGCCCGCGCCGCCGCCGCTGCTGAATGGGTGACCAGCAAACACGCCGCGCCCTCGCTGCGCACCTGGGCCACCAGCAGGTCGAGCATGCGCCCGGCGGTGGCCGGGTCGAGGTTGCCGGTGGGCTCGTCGGCCAGGATCAGCAGTGGGCGGTGCACCAGCGCGCGCGCCAGCGCCACGCGCTGCAACTGGCCGCCTGAGAGCTGCGCCGGGCTGCGCTGGCCAAGGCCGGCCAGGCCCACGGCCGCCAGCAGCACATCTACCCGCGCCGGGTCGGGCTTGCCCAGCAGCAGCAACGGCAGGGCCACGTTCTCGAACACGCTCAGATGCGGCAGCAGGTGGAAGGCCTGGAAGACAAAGCCGAGCTTTTCGCGCCGCAGCCGGGCGCGCTGCGGCTCGGCCAGGCGGCGCACATCGGCGCCGTCCAGCAACACCTGGCCGGCGTCGGCGTCGTCCAGGCCCGCAATGCAGTTGAGCAGGGTGGATTTGCCGACGCCCGACTCGCCCAGCAGCGCAACAAATTCACCGCGCGCCAGTTGCAGATCAACGCCGCTGAACACCGGCGCGCCGTCGTAGGCGCGCAGCAGGCCGGTGATCTGCAGCACCGCCGTCATGGCCGGCTTTGGGCGTGCAGCATCGTGGCCAGGACGTCCAGGCCGTCGGCCTGGGCGTTGGCGGCGTCGCAGGCCACGGCGCTGTGCGGCATG
>JANMKO010000520.1:0-2345 GCA_031372085.1 Betaproteobacteria bacterium | reverse complement strand
TGCCAGATGTCGAGCTCGGTCCAGTTCGACAGCGGAAACACACGCAGCGATTCGCCCTTGTGCTTGCGGGTGTTGTACAGCCGCCAAAGCTCAGGCCGCTGCTGCTTTGGGTCCCAGCGGTGCTGGGCGCTGCGCAGCGAGAAGACACGCTCTTTGGCGCGTGATTTTTCTTCGTCGCGCCGGGCCCCGCCAAAGGCCGCATCAAAGCCGTGATGGTCAAGTGCCTGGCGCAGGCCTTGGGTCTTCCACAGGTCGGTGTGCACCTGGGCGCCGTGCTCAAACGGGTTGATGCCGGCAGCGACGGCCTCGGGGTTGTGGTGCACCAACAAATCCATGCCGGCATCGCGCGCGGCCTGGTCGCGCAGCGCGTACATGGCGCGGAACTTCCAGGTCGTGTCCACATGCAACAGCGGAAACGGCGGCCTGGCCGGGTAAAACGCCTTGCGGGCCAGGTGCAGCATCGTGGCGCTGTCTTTGCCGATGGAGTACAGCATCACCGGCCGCTGGCACTCGGCCACCACCTCGCGCAGGATGTGCATGCTCTCGGATTCGAGCCGCTGCAAGTGGGTTAGCTTCATGCCCTGCATGCTGTTGCCGGCCCGTGACAGGCGCATGACGGCGCGGTGTCACCCCCGTGTCTGGGTGTGACAGCCGTCACGCAGGGCCGCCGGCAGCTTGGCGCTGCGGCGGCGCCTTCAGGCTGCAGCGCTGCTGCGGTAGTGCGCCAGATCCGGCAGCCGCGTCATCTGCCAGTAGTCCACCAGCCGCCACGGCATCGGCGAGAACACCCGGCCGCTGTCATTGCGGTACCAGTTGCGCATGCCGGGGTGCGTCCACACCAGCTCGGCATGCTCGGCGTCCACCCGGGCGTTGTAGGCGTCGTGCGCCGGTTGATTGACTTCCATCTCTGGCAGCCCGCCTTCGATCATTTCGCGCAGCAGGCCGGTGACGTAGCGCACCTGGCACTCTGAGACAAAGATCAGGCTGCCGCCGTGCGCCAGGCCGGTGTTGGGGCCGGTGAGCACAAACAGGTTGGGGAAGCCGGGCACGGTGATGCCCAGAAAGGCTTTGGGGTTGTCGTCGCCCCACACTTGCTGGAGGGTGATGCCGCCGCGCCCCGTCACCTGCATCGGCCCCAGCATCTTGCCGGGCTCGAAGCCGGTGGCCAGCACGATCACATCGGCCGGGTGCCGCGTGCCGGCTGCATCCACCACGGCGTGGGCCTCCACCTGCTGCACCGCCTCGGTCACCAGCTCGACATTCGGCTGCTTGAGCGCGGCATACCAGCCGTTGTCGATCAGGATGCGCTTGCCGTACGGCGGGTAGGTGGGCAGGCATTTTTTGACCAGGTCGGGCCGGCCGGCCAACTCACCCAGCAGGTAGTCGGTGAGCTGCTGGCGTTGTTTGTCGTTGCGGTAATTCATGGCCCGCTCGGGGTGCGGCCAGCTCGGGTCTCGCCGTACCGTGGGCAGCAGGCCATCACCAAAGCGCCACATCAGGCCAAAGCGGTACCAGGCGTAGTAATGCGGCACGTTGTCCAGCAGCCAGCGCTGGTCGGCGCTCACCGTGCCGTGGTAGTCCTGCGGCGGCCGGGCCCACTGCGCCGAGCGCTGGAAGACGGTGACCTTTTTGGCCTGGCCCGCCACGCTGCGCAAAAACTGCATCGCGCTGGCCCCCGTGCCGATGATGGCGACAGATTGGCCGGCCAGCGGCACGTCATGGCGCCACTGCGCCGAGTGCCAGTGCGGGCCGGCAAAACGGTCGATGCCCGGGATCGAGCCCAGCTTGGGCCGGTTCAACTGGCCCACGGCAGTGATCACGGCATCGAACCAGCGGGTTTGCGGCAAGCCGCCGGCGGTTTGCAGCGTGGCCTGCCACTGGCGCCGGCCGTCGTGCCAGACCAGCGCGCTGGCCTCGACGCCAAAGGCGATGTGCGGGCGCAGGCCCAGCTCGGCCGTCACCCGGCGCTGGTAGTCCCACACCTCGTCGCGCTTGGCGTAGTTGCTGGTCCAGCCCGGGTTGGGCGCAAACGAATACGAATAGAAGTGGTTGGGTGTGTCCACGCCGGCTTCGGGGTAGTGGTTCTCCAGCCAGGTGCCGCCGATGTCGGCGTTTTTCTCGATCACCTCAAAGCCGATGCCCAGCTGCTTGAGCCGGTGCGCCGCGCACAGGCCCGAGAAGCCGGCGCCCACCACCAACACCTTGAAGCGGGCCAGCCGGTCGGCCGGCGGCGGGTGGCGCCAGGCCAGCGCGCGGTCACGCCAGCCCATCTCCTCCAGCGCCATCGGCACGTACTCGGCGGGCAGCGGCTCGCCCAGGCAGACGCTCATCAGCGCCAGCATCTG
>JANMKO010000517.1:0-11676 GCA_031372085.1 Betaproteobacteria bacterium | reverse complement strand
GCAGCCACTGCGCCATGATGGCCAGGTACTCGGGCTGGCTGAACGGGTAGAAGCTGATCCACAGGCCAAAGCGCTCAGACAGCGAGATCTTCTCTTCGATCACCTCGCCCGGGTGCACCTCACCGTCGTCGGTGTGGGTGTAGGTCAGGTTCTCTTTCATCGTCTCGGGCAGCAGGTGGCGGCGGTTGCTGGTGGCGTAGATCAGCACGTTGTCGCTGGCCGCCGCGATGCTGCCGTCGAGGATGGATTTGAGCGCCTTGTAACCCGGCTCACCGGCATCAAAGCTCAAATCGTCACAAAACACGATGAAGCGCTCGGGCCGCTCGGCCACCAAATCCACCAGATCGGGCAGATCGACCAGATCAACCTTGTCGACCTCGATCAGGCGCAGGCCCTGGCCGGCAAACTCATTCAGGCAGGCCTTGATCAGCGAGCTTTTGCCGGTGCCGCGGGCACCGGTGAGCAGCACGTTGTTGGCGGGCAAGCCGGCTACGAATTGGGCGGTGTTGCGCAGCAGGCGCTGTTTTTGGCCGTCCACTTCACGCAGATCAGCCAACGCGATGGGCGCCACCTGGCGCACCGGTTGCAGCCAGCCGGCGCTGCCGCGCTTGCGGTAGCGGAAGGCGATGGACGCAGCCCAATCAGGCGCGCCCAGCGCGTGCGGCAGGCATTTTTCAAGCCGGGCCAGCAGGTGATCGGCGCGGCTGAGCAGGGATTCGAGCGGGGTGGAACTCATGCCACCATTTTACGGAGCGGGCCCTGGCAAGCGCCATCGGGCGCGCCGGCGCAGGCCGCTCAGGTCAGCCGCAGATCGCTGGCGCTGTCGAACAGATGCGCCTGCTCGGCCTGCCATTGCAGATGCACTGCATCGCCCACGCGGCGCCGCACGTTGCCGGGCACCCTGGCTGTCAGCTTGCCCACCGCTGTGTCAACCGTGACATAGGTTTCAGGGCCGGTGGGCTCGATCATGCTCAAGGTGCCGGCCAGGCCCTGGTCGGCAAACGCCAGGTTTTCAGGGCGCAGGCCATAAACCAGGTCAGCGCCCTTGGCCGCCGTCAACGCCTGGCGCTGCGCGGGCGTGGTGAGCAGCTCATGGCCATGCGCCAGCACGCCATCCTGGGCCCGGTGGGCCTTGATCAGGTTCATCGCCGGCGAGCCGATGAACTCAGCCACAAAGCGGGTGGCCGGCCGGCTGTAGATGTCGTCCGGGGTGCCGAACTGCAGCACCAGGCCGTCCTTCATCACCGCGATGCGGTCGCCCAGTGTCATCGCCTCCACCTGGTCGTGGGTGACGTAAACCGTGGTGGTGCGGGTGCGCTGGTGCAGCAGCTTGATCTCGGCGCGCATCTCCACCCGCAGCTTGGCGTCGAGGTTGGACAGCGGCTCGTCAAACAAAAACAGCTTGGGGTCGCGCGCCAGCGCCCGCCCCATCGCCACCCGCTGGCGCTGGCCGCCCGACAGCGCGCCGGGCTTGCGGTCAAGCAGGTGGCTGATTTGCAGCAGCGCGGCCACCCGCTGCACCGTCGCCTCGCGCTGGGCCTTGGGCACTTTGCGCATCTCCAGCGCAAAAGCGATGTTGCCGGCCACGCTCATATTGGGGTAGAGCGCATAGCTCTGGAACACCATCGCGATGTCGCGGTCCTTGCTGGGCAGGTGGGTGACATCACGCTCGCCGATGTGGATGGTGCCGGTGGACGGCACATCGAGCCCGGCGATCATGTTGAGCAGTGTGCTCTTGCCGCAGCCCGACGGGCCGACCAGGATCAAGAACTCGCCGGCTTCGATCTCGATGTCAATGCCTTTGAGGATATCGACCGGGCCGAAGCTCTTGCGAACCTGGCGGATGGTGAGTGCGCCCATGAGATGTCCCTTCAACCTTTGACGGCGCCGGCCGTCAGGCCGCGCACGAAGTATTTGCCCGCCAGCACATAAACCAGCAGCGTGGGCAGGGCGGCGATCAGCGCTGCCGCCATGTCGACGTTGTATTCCTTGACCGAGCTGGAGGTGTTGGCCAGGTTGTTCAGCCCGACCGTGATCGGCTTGCTGTCGGCGCCCGAGAACACCACGCCGTAGAGAAAATCGTTCCAGATGTTGGTGAACTGCCAGATCAGCGTGACCACCAGGATCGGCGTCGACAGCGGCAGCACGATGCGCCTGAAGATTTGCCAGAACGAGGCGCCGTCCAGCATCGCGGCCTTGATCAGCTCATCGGGCAGGCCGATGTAGTAGTTGCGGAAGAACAGCGTGGTGCTGGGGATGCCCGCCAGCACATGCACCAGTACCAGCCCACCGATTGAGCTGGCCAGGCCGAGCCAGCCCAGAACCTGGCTCATCGGCAGCAGCACCACCTGCATCGGCATGAAGACGCCGAACAGCATCAGCGCAAACATCAACTCGCTGCCGCGGAACTTCCACTTCGACAGCACATAGCCGTTGAGGGCACCGATCAGCGTGGAGATGGCCACCGCCGGCAACGCCATCAGCGCCGAGTTGATGAAAAACGGCTTGAGGCCACCGCAATCGGTGCCGGTGCAGGCCGCCGACCAGGCCTTGGCCCAGGCGTCCAGGCTGGGCGAGGTGGGCAGCGACAGCAGGCTGCCGTCGCGCACCTGCGCCATGTCCTTCAGCGAGGTGACCACCATCACATACAGCGGCGTCAGGAACCAGGCCGCAAACAGCAGCAGCACGGCCCACAGCAACAGCCGGTGCAACGCGAATCGCGTCATTTCTTGACCCTCAGCTCAGAATAAAGGTAGGGCACGACGATGGCCGCCACGGTGGCCAGCATCACCGTGGCGCTGGCCGCGCCGAGGCCGATCTGGCCGCGTGAAAACGCCATCGCGTACATGAAGGTGGCCGGCAGGTCGGTGGCAAAACCCGGGCCGCCGGCGGTGAGCGCCATCACCAGATCGAAGCTCTTGATCGCCAGGTGGCTGACCACCATCAGCGTGGAGAAAAACACCGGCCGCAAGCTGGGGATGATGATGCGCCAGTAGATGCGCGGCAGGCTGGCACCGTCCACCTGCGCCGCCTTGATGATGGACTCATCAATGCCGCGCAGCGCGGCCAGAAACAACGCCATCACAAAGCCCGCGCTCTGCCAGACGCCGGCAATCGCCACGCAATAAATCGCCTTGTCTGAGTTGATCAGCCAGTCGAAGCTGAACGACTCGAAGCCCCACTGGTGCATCAGGTGCTCCAGCCCGAGGCCCGGGTTGAGCAGCCACTTCCAGGCGGTGCCGGTGACGATGAAGCTGATCGCCATCGGGTACAGGTAGACCGTGCGCAGCAGGCCCTCGGCACGGATCTTCTGGTCGAGCAGGATCGCCAGCAGCAAGCCCAGCGCCATCGCGCCGATGATGAACAGGCTGCCGAAGATCGCCATATTGGTCAGCGCCACATGGAAGCGCTCGCTCTGCCACAGCAGCGCGTACTGGCCGAAGCCGACAAAGGTGTAGTTGGGCAGCAGCCGCGATGCCGACAGCGACAAATAGCCGTTCCAGGCGATCAGGCCGTAGATGAAGAAAAAGCTGACGATGAAGCTGGGGGCGATCACCAGCTTGGGCAACCAGGAGGTGCGGGGCAAGCGTGCGCTGGGTGCAGACATGGCGGTCCTGGTGCGGAGTTGAGAAGGATGGGCTGGCGGCGCGGCAGCGTCGGCCGGTGCGCCGCCGTTTCGCCCACGCACCGGGCCGGCACGTGGCTGATCTCAGGCCCATCAGCAGCGCCGGCCAGGCGGCCTTACTTGGTCTTGGCGGCGGCCACCAGCTTGGTCTGCGCGTCTTTGGCGCTCATCTTGTCGGTGTTCCAGAACTGGCTGATCACGTCCTTGATGGCGCCCTCGGTGGCCGCCTGCACGGCCATGCCATGGGCGATGGACGGCACCAGCGTGCTGCTCTTGGCGGTGTCGACAAAGTCTTTGGCTGACGTCTTGGCGCAATCGTCAAACTTGTCGAGGGCCATGCCCAGCCGCACCGGGATCGAGCCCTTGTTGAGGTTGAACACCTCCTGGAACGCGGGCGCCATGATGGCGGCGGCCAGATCTTTTTGCGCGACAGCGTTGGCCTCGCTCTTGATCTTGAACATCGCGAACGAATCGATGTTGAAGGTGAACGATTTGGCCGTGCCCGGCGCGGCGACGCAGACAAAATCCTTGCCCGGCGCCTTGCCGGCGGCGATGAACTCGCCCTTGGCCCAGTCGCCCATCAATTGCATGCCGGCCTCGCCCTTGATGACCATTGCGGTGGCCAGGTTCCAGTCGCGGCCCGAGGCATTTTTGTCGGTGTAGTCCTTGACGCGCTTGAAGGTGGCGAGCACCGTTTCCATCGTCGGGCTGGCCAGCGTGGCCGGATCCAGCGCGACCAGCGCCTTCTTGTAAAAATCGGCCCCGCCGACGCCCAGCGCCACCGACTCGAAGGTGGTGAAGTCCTGCCAGTTCTGGCCGCCATGGGCCACCGGGATGATGCCGGCTTTCTTCAGCGCCTCGGCGGCGCTGAAGAACTCGTCCCAGGTGGTGGGCAGCTTGGCGCCGGCCTTCTTGAAGGCCTCGGGGTTGGCCCACAGCCAGTTGACGCGGTGCACATTGACGGGCACGGCGATGTAGTTGCCCTGGTACTTCATGAGGTCGCTCACCACCTTGGGCAGCACCTCATCCCACTTCTCGGCCTTGGCCACGCCGTCGATGTTGGCCAGCACGCCCTCGCGAGCCCACTCTTGCAGCGACGGGCCCTTGATCTGTGCGGCGGCCGGGGCGTTGCCCGAAACGACCCGGCTCTTGAGCACCGTCATCGCCGAGTCACCGCCGCCGCCGGCCACGGCAAAGTCTTTCCAGGTGTGGCCCTTGGCCTGCATCGTGGACTTCAGCGCGGTGGCGGCCTTGGCCTCACCACCGCTGGTCCACCAGTGCAGCACTTCCACCTCGCCGGCCTGGGCGGTGGCGCAGGCCAGCGTGCAGGCCAGCACGGCCAGGGGGGCAGAAAATCGAGTCTTGATCATGCTTTGTCGCTCCGGATCATGTGAGGGTTTGCCAGGGCCGGCGGCAGCATACGCCGGCACCCGGGGGCAAAAGGCGTGGGCCAGTCAAGCCCAGCTTCGATGCCGCATCAGAACCACCATTCAACCTGGGCACCAGCGCTGGTGCCCGAGGTCTTGTTGGCAAAGTTGGCCGCGCCGGTGACGTTGCCGGCGGCCGAGTTCCAGCGCGCCGTGGTGACGTACAGGCGCAGCTCGGGGCGGCTCCAGAAATCACTGTTGATCGACAGCGTCGGGGCGATCGTCAGCTTGGTCAGCCGGGCCGTGGCGGCGCCATCGGTCTTGTACTGCGATGTGCCCAACTCGGAGACCAGCTTGAAGTTCTTCGTCAGGCCGTAGGACACCCGGCCGCCGATGGTGGTGGCGGTGGTCTTCTTGCCGTTGCTGTCTTCCGAGGTGCCGTACAACGCCAGCGCCTGGCCGCCGAAGGCACCGGTCTGCCAATTGATGCTCTCGACGATGCGAAAGCTCTTGGCCGAGGCCTTGCGCGTCAGGTCGCCGAAGTTCGATTCCAGGCTGGTCGATCCGGTGGCCGCCTGCAGCCACAGGGTGTTGCTGATGCTGGTGCCAAACAGCTTGGCCTGGTCATGGCGCAGGCTCAGCCCGTAGCCGCTGGTGCCGCCGGTGAAATCACCCTGGGTATAGGTGGCAAACAGGTTGGCCTTGCCGCCGGGGTTGCTGTCGATCTCCAGCACTTCAACGTTCAGGCGGTTGCCGGGCCGGGTGGCCGAGGTGTCGCCATCGGTCTTGTACCAGGCAAAGCCCAGCTTGCCCGAGCCGGCGCTGATGCCTCGCACACCGGCACCCACGCCCTTCATGTCAGTGAAAAACCAGTCGACGATGTGCACGTCGCCACGCCGGCCGCGGCGCTTGCCGATCCAGAAGCTGGCCTCGGGCAGCACGTCAAAGCCTTTGGCCTCGGCAAACAACTGCTCAAAGTTCAACCCACTGCTGTTGTTGTCGGTGGCATTGGTGTAGTGGGTCACCATCACGCTGCCGCTGTACTCGATGGCGTCGGTCTTGTACTTCTGGTCAAGCTGGAACTCACCGTAGATGTCGCACTCGTTGCCGAGCCGGTAGTTCAGGCCATGGGCAATGCCGTTGCCGGCGCCCTCATTGAGGTGGTAGCAGGCGCGGGCCGTGTTTTTTGAGGTCAGGCCGGGGCCACCTCGGAAGTAGCCGCTGTAGTCCAGCGCCTGGGCAGCGCCGGTAGCCGCCAGCAGGGCCAACGCCGCCGTCAGGCGCGACACGGCATGGGGAACATGAAAGGAAGGCATGGACGAGGTCTCCTGTTGTGGGGTCTGCCTCGCTGCCGCTCTGTGCAGGGCGATGAATGAATGCAAGGCAATGTTAATGTTGCATTCATGTTTAGACAAAATCACTAAGTATTAACACTAGATTAACAACTATGTGCAGGAGTTCGAGCGCACGCTCGGTGTCGGTGGGGCGTGCTTTGGGCTCGGCGCATTGGCCGGTCCCAGCGGAGCGGGAGCGGGAGCGCCGCGCCAGCGCGGCCGGCGCGGCACTCTGCTCAGGGCGTCAGCGGCAGCCTGAGCAGCGCCACCAGGCCGTGCGGCCGGGCCGTTTGCAACTGCACCGAGCCGCCATGCCGCTCGGCGATCTCGCGCACGATGGCCAGGCCCAGGCCGCAGCCGGTGCCCTCATGGGTGGCGCGCACAAAGCGGCCAAAGACCGTCTCAAGCTGATCGGCCGGCAAGCCGGGGCCGTTGTCGCTGACGTCGACCACCGCCCAGTGGCCTTCTGCCCGCACCGCCACCGTCACCTCCGCGCCCCGGCCGGCGTAGCGCACCGCGTTGTCGATCAGGTTGGCCACCGCCTCGCGCAGCAACACCGGTGCGCCGCGCAGCCGCAGCGTGGGCCGGCCCGGGCCGTCATCGTCGCTGGCATCGGCCAGCCCCAGATCAACACCGGCCAGCAGTGCGCGCGGCACGCTCTCGGCCACCAGATCGCTGACCAGCGTGCGCAGGTTGAAGACCGTGCGCGGCAACGACGCGGCGGCCTCGGGCTCGGCCCGGGTCAGTGCCAGCAGTTGGTTGACAAGATGGGCACTGCGCACCGCACTGTCATGCACCCGGCTCAGGCGCAGCGCCAGGGCCGGATCGCTGTTGGCCGACAGCGCCACTTCGGTCTGGCTTTTCAGCCCAGCCAGCGGGGTGCGCAACTGGTGCGCCGCATGGCTGATGAAGCGGCGCTGCGCGGCCACGCTCTCTTGCACCGCCGCCAGCAACTGGTTCAGCGCCCGGGCCAGCGCGCGCACTTCTTGCGGGGCGGCGTGCAGCTGCAGCGGCGTCAGGTCGTTGGGTGCGCGGTCCTGCACCAGCGCACGCAGCCGCGCCAG
The DNA here is from genome assembly GCA_031372085.1 of Betaproteobacteria bacterium. Lineage (GTDB taxonomy): Bacteria > Pseudomonadota > Gammaproteobacteria > Burkholderiales > Burkholderiaceae_C > Pseudaquabacterium. The sequence continues at coordinate 4,286 of JANMKO010000517.1, read as the reverse complement.
CGGCGCCAGGCCGGCGCGGATGCCGGCCCAGACGATCATCGACATCAGCACGATCAGCGCCGACAGCGGCAGCACGGTGTCGAGCAGGATGCCGCGCGCCAGCTCGTCGCGGCTGGCCTGGCTGCGCGCGATCTGCACCAGCATCACCTGGCGCGCGCCGTCCTCACCGATCGGCACGTACAGCGCGGCCAGGCGCATGCGCACCGCATTGAGCTGGCCGTCGTAAAAATACGGTTCGCGCAGCCGCGGTGTGCCGATGTCGGGCGGCATTGGCAACTGCTGGTTGCCCAGGATGAACTGGCCCGGCGGCGTGCTCACCATGTAGTAGACCCGGTCGTCGGGGTCGGCCTCGATGATGTCCTGCGCGGCGCGTGGCAAGTCGATCAACAATCCGTTGCCCATCGGCTTGACCTGGCGCGCCAGCGAGCGTGTGGCCTGCAGCAGGCTGGCATCGATGGCGCGGTCGGCATAGCGTGCAGCCAGGTTGTAGGTGACATAGGCCGCCGCCAGCCACAACACCAGTTGCGGCAGCAACAGCCACAGCAGCAACTGGCGGTGCAGCGACTGGGTGCCCAGCCAGCGCGCCAACCCGCCCGCCGGGCCCCAGGCGCGCGAGATCATGATCACCGGGCGGCCAGACTCAAGCCACTAACGGCTCGCAAGCTCAAGCTCCAGCAGGTAGCCCAGGCCGCGCACCGTACGGATCGACAGCCCCGAGCCGTCCAGCTTGCGGCGCAGCCGGTGGATATAGACCTCGATCATGCCGGGCGCGGCAGGCGCCTCGGCACCGGCGCCATCTTGCCGCTCGGCGTTCCAGGCCTGGGTGATCTGATCTTTCTGCACCACACGGTCGCGCTGGGTCAGCAGCAGGTCGAGCAGCGTCCACTCGCGTGGCGACAGCTCCACCGCCAGGCCGCCGATGCTGGCGCGGCGGGCTTCGCGGTCAAAGCCCAGACGCCCCATCTCGGCCGCGTCGCGCAGCGCCGGCCGGGTTCGGCGCAGCAGCGCCCGCAGCCGGGCTTGCAGCTCAGGGAAATCGAAGGGCTTGGTGAGGTAGTCGTCAGCGCCTGCGTTGAGCCCGGCCACCCGGTCGTCCAGCCCGTCAAGCGCGGTCAGCACCAGCACCGGCAGCGCCGGCTTGACCGCCCGCACATGCTTGAGCACCGTCAGCCCATCGACCATCGGCAGGCCGATGTCGAGCACCGCCGCGTCAAAATCCTGGCGCAGCAGCAGGTACTCGGCCACCGCGCCATTGGCGGCATGCTCAACCTCGAAGCCGGCCTGGCCGAGCTGGGTCACCAGGGCATCGGACAGCATCGCATCGTCTTCGGCAAGCAGCAGGCGCATGCTCAAAGCTTAACGTTGTATTTTGTAATCTTTCAGGCGGTTTGTACCGGGATCACCTGCGGCGCTTGGCCGTGCACCACCGCCCACACCCGATCACCCGCCCCGCGCGGCAGTGCATGCATGCCGGTGAAGCCGCCAAACGCCGGCAGCACACCCACAGCCGTGCCAAAGTGAAAACACGGCAGGCGCAGCCGGTCAAAGCCCGGCCCGGCGCCGCCCCGCCCGCCCAGCACCACACACGGGTGCACATGGCCGGCCAGCACATAGGCCCCGGGCACCGGGTCGGGGTGGTGGGCCAGCGCCCACGGGCCCAGGCGCAGCGGGCCGTCCAGCACCTGCATGGCCAGTGCGGCGGGTGGGTCACCGGCATGCTGGTCGTGGTTGCCGCGCACCAGCGTCAACGCCAGCGCGCGGTGGCGCGCCCGCCAGGCCGCCACCGCCGCCATCGTGGCGGGCGCCAGCGAGCGCACCGAGTGCAAAAAATCACCCAGAAAGACGATGCCCTGGGCGCCGGTGGCGGCCAGCAGCGCGTCCAGACGGGCCAGTGCCTCCACCGTGCTGCCGCGTGGCACCGGCACGCCCAGGCGGCGGAACGACACCGCCTTGCCGATGTGTGCATCGGCCACCAGCAGCAGCTTGAGGTCGGGGTCGAAAGCGGCTTTTTGTGGCCACAGTTGCAGCCGGCCTGCGCCCGCCGCGTTGAACCACGCTGCGCCGCTGGCAGCCGGCGCGCCCCCGGCCGCAAGCCCGTCGCCCATCACACTGCCCAACGCGCCAGCAGGTTGTCGAGGTGCTCGGTGGGGCAACGCCGGAACCCCGAGCGCGCATAGCGTTGCAGCCGGCCGACCACCAGCGCGGTCAGGCCCGACGCCAGCACGGCGGCGTCGGTGGTGGTGCTGTGTCCATGAGCCAGGCCCTCAGCGCCAGCCGCTGGCGCGCCATCGGCAGCGCCTGGGGCCACCGCGTCGGCCGCGCCGCGCAGGCACTGCCGCAACTGGCCCTCCACCCGGTCAAAAAACTGGTTCATGCGCAGGATCAGCCGCTCATGCTCAAACACCAGCGCGTCGCCCACCATCACCCGCACCATGCCGGGGTTTTTTTCACCAAACTGCAACAGCATCACGACGATGCGCTGGGCTTGCAGCGGGCCCGGCGCGTCGCGCTCGGTGATCTGGTTGACGAGGCTGAAGACGCTGGACTCGATGAACTCGATCAGGCCATCAAACATCTGCGCCTTGCTGGCGAAATGGCGGTACAGCGCGGCCTCGCTGACCTGCAGCCGGGCCGCCAGCGCGGCGGTGGTGATGCGCTCAGTGCCCGCTTGCTCCAGCATCGCGGCCAGGGTTTGCAGAATCTGCACCCGGCGCTCACCCGGGCGCGGCCGCTTGCGCGGTGCCAGCGCCGGGGCGTTGTGGCTGGTGTGGGCGCTGTCTATGAGGCCCGGCGGCTCGGTCCCCTCCAGCAGCCTGAGCGGGCGTACCACAGCGCCGGCGGGCTCGGGCAAATCAGGCATCACGGCGGTGGGCTGCAAAAACTGCGAAAAGTCGCAGTTGATTCTTGCACAGGGCTTTGGCCGGTTTGCCTGAAGGTAAACACCGAGCGGCCGCACGCCATGCGGCTGCAACCTGAATCGGGTGGCGCCGCGCCGACCCGCTCAATGCGAGCGGATCATCGTGCCGTAGGCCTGGTCGGTCAGCACCTCCAACAGCAGCGCATGCGGCACCCGGCCGTCGATGATGTGCACCGCATTGACCCCGCTCTTGGCGGCGTCCAGCGCGCCGCTGATCTTGGGCAGCATGCCGCCGCTGATGGTGCCATCGGCAAACAGCTCATCGATGCGGCGGGCGGTCAGGTCAGTGAGCAACTGGCCGGCTTTGTCCAGCACACCGGGGATGTTGGTCAGCATCAGCAGCTTTTCAGCCTTCAGCACGGTGGCCAGCTTGGCCGCCACCATGTCGGCATTGATGTTGTAGCTCTCGTTGTTCTCGCCAAAGCCGATCGGGCTGATCACCGGGATGAAGGCATCGTCCTGCAGCGCCATCACCACGCTCGGGTCGATCGAGACGATCTCACCCACCTGGCCCACGTCATGCTCTTTGGTCGGGTCGTCGCGGTCCATCATCTTGAGTTTGCGGGCGCGGATCAAGCCGCCGTCGCGCCCGGTCAGGCCCACCGCCTTGCCGCCGGCCACGTTGATCAGGCCGACGATGTCTTGCTGCACCTCACCGCCCAGCACCCACTCCACCACCTCCATCGTCTCTTCATCGGTGACGCGCATGCCCTGGATGAACGTGCCTTTTTTGCCGATCTTGGCCAGCGCGTCGTCGATCTGCGGCCCGCCGCCGTGCACCACCACCGGGTTCATGCCCACCAGCTTGAGCAGCACCACGTCCTCGGCAAAATCTTGCTGCAGGCCGGGGTCGGTCATCGCATTGCCGCCGTACTTGATGACCAGCGTCTTGCCGTGGAACTTGCGGATGTAAGGCAACGCCTGGGCCAGGATCTCGGCCTTGTCGCGGGCGGCGATGTGCGTCAGGTCGGGCATCGCGGCGGGGGCGGGCACGGCAGCGGTCATGGCAAATCCTTTTGATGCGTTGCAGCAAAGCGCAGGATTGTAGGAACAAGCCGGGGGCTTGACGGGCCGTTGGCGGCTTGGCGGCTTGGCGGGGGTGGGCGGGTGCTGGGTCGGTGGCAGGTTGTCGCGGCTTGCCGGCGTAGCATCGGGCGATGAGTTCACACCAGCACGATTTGAGCCCGTTCCGCCACAGCCATGCCTTTGGCGACGGCGGTGAGACGGCGCGCAGCCGGGCCCTGCTGGCGGTGACGGTGGTGACCTTGATCACGATGGCCGCCGAGCTGGCCGCCGGCTGGTGGACCGGCTCACTGGCGCTGACCGCCGACGGCTGGCACATGGGCACGCATGCCGCCGCGCTGGGCGG
>JANMKO010000501.1:0-11676 GCA_031372085.1 Betaproteobacteria bacterium | reverse complement strand
ATTGGTCGGGCGTGCTGGTGCTGCATGCCCACGGCGGGCCGGCGCGGGGCCCACCCCGGGCCCAGCGCACGGCCGAAGACCAGCAACGCTGGGCGGTGGTGCTGCGCGCCGGCCACGCCTGGGCCGGCTCCACCTTCCGCCAGGGCGGGGTGGCGGTGCAGGCCGCCGCCGAGGACACCGAGCGCCTGCGCCAGTTGTTCGTGGCCCAGGTGGCCACGCCCAGGCGCACCGTGCTGCACGGCCAATCCTGGGGCGCCAGCGTGGCCGCCGTGGCCGCTGAGCGCTTTGCCAGCGCGGGGCCGGGCGGCCAGCCGCCTTACGACGCGTTGCTGCTGACCAGCGGCGTGCTGGCCGGTGGCACCCGGTCCTATGACGTCCGGCTTGATTTGCGGGTGGTCTACCAGCAGCTCTGCGGCAACCACCCCGCCGCCGACGAGCCCGACTACCCGCTGTGGCTGGGCCTGCCACCGGGCGCTGCGCTCACCCGCGAAGCGCTGGCCAGCCGGGTGGACGATTGTCTCGGCCTGTCTTTGCCCACCCCGCAGCGCAGCCCGGCGCAGCAGCAAAAGCTGGCCGCGCTGCTGGCGGTGGTGCGTGTCCCCGAGCGCGCACTGCTCGGCCACCTGGCCTGGGCCACCTGGCATTTTCAAGACATCGTGCAGCGCCGCACCGGCGGCGGCAACCCGTTTGGCAACCGGGGCGTGGTCTACCGCGGATCGCCGGACGACGCTGCGCTGAACCGCAGCGTGGCCCGCTACACCGCCGACCCAGCCGCCGTGGCCGCGCTGGCCGCCGACACCGACCCCACCGGCCGCATCCCCATGCCGGTGCTCACGGTGCACGGCATCGACGATGCGGTGGCCTTTGTCGAGCTGGAGTCCGCATTCCGCAGCACGATGCTGGCCGCCGGCACCGCCGGCCACCTGGTGCAGACCTTCACCGCCGATGCCGAGCACCGCTACCTGACCGACGCCGCCTACACCACCCTGCTGGCCGCCCTGCTGCACTGGGTGGATGCGGGCGTGGTGCCCACGCCGGCCAGCATCGCCCAGCGCTGCGCGGCGCTGGCGCCGCCGCTCAACACCGGCTGCCGGTTTTTGCCGGATTTCCAGCCAGCGCCGTTGGCCACCCGGGTGCCAGACCGGCTGCGGCCGTGAGCGCGCCGCCCGGGCCAGCCGACCTGACGGCGCCCAACGCCGCCACTGCACCCACCGCCGCCACCGCACCCACCACGCCAGCCACACCGCCCGCCCGCGCCCTGCTGCGCCAGATCACCACGCTGGCCGCGCCCACCAGTGCGCTGTCGATGCTGCAAGTGGCGGCGCAATTGGTGGAGACCTGGCTGGCGGCGCGCCAGGGCACGGCCGCGCTGGCCGGCTGGGCGGTGCTGCTGCCGTTTGCGCTGCTGCTGGCGCAGATGTCCACCGGCGCGATGGGCGGCGGCGTGGTGGCCGCCGTGGCGCGGGCGCTGGGCGGCCAGCGGCGCACCGAAGCTCAGGCCCTGGTGCTGCATGCGATGTTGATCGCCACCGGCTTTGGCCTGCTGTTTGCCGTCGGCCTGTCGCTGGCCGCCGGGCCGCTGCTGCAGGCCGTGGCCGGGCCCGATGCGCGCAGCGCCGTGCCGTATGCGCTGTGGCTGTTTGGCGTGGGCGCCGTGCCGGCCTGGTGGACCAATACCCTGGCGTCGGTGCTGCGGGGTGGTGGCCAGCATGCGCTGGCGGCCCGCGTGCTGGCGCTGCAATGGGCGGTGATGCCGGTGGCGGCCTGGGCGCTGGCCGAGCCGCTGGGCTTAGGCCTGGCCGGTGTGGGCGCGGCCTTTGCGCTGAGCAACCTGGTGGCCGCCGCCGCCCTGCTGCGGGTGGTGCAGCAGGGCCGGGCCGGTTTTCAGCCGGCCTGGCACCTGCGGCCGTCGCGGCTGCTGTTTGTGCGCATCTTGTCGGTGGGCGCGGTGGCGTCGGGGCTGGCACTGCTGTCGAACCTGACCACCGTCATCGTCACCGCCCAACTGCGCCACCTCGGGCCGGCCACGGTGGCGGCTTACGGCATTGCCGCGCGGCTGGAGTTTTTGGTCATCCCGCTGGCCTGGGGCGTGGGATCGGCGCTCACCGCGCTGGTGGGCCGCACGGTGGGCGCCGGTGACTGGCCCACCGCCCGGCGCACCGCCTGGCTGGGCGGCGGCCTGGCTTTTGGCGCCACGGCGGTGGTCGGGCTCACCGTGGGGCTGTTGGCACCGGCTTTTGCCGGCTTGTTCACGCAGGACGTGGCCGTCACCGCCATGGCCGCCCGCGCGCTGCGCTACACCGGGCCGGCGTTTGGCGGTTTTGGCCTGGGGCTGGCGATGTACTTTGCGGCCATGGGCGCGCAGCGCATGCAAGCGCCGGTGATCGCCGGCCTGGCCCGCTTGCTGATCGCCACGGTGGGTGGCGGGTGGCTGGCCAACCACACCGGCCTGGGCACCGACGGCCATTTTCTGGGTGTGGCGCTGGGCCTCACCGCTTACGGGCTGATCACCGCATCCGGCGTGCGGCCGGGGGTGTGGCGGGCGCGGGGCTGATCGGCCTCAGGGCGGGGCCAGGCGCAGCTGGCCGCTTTGCAGATCGATCAGCACGCTGCGGCCGGCCACGTCCACCTGCGCATGGCCGCCCGTCAGCACCGGCGGGCGCTGGATCCACACGCCGTGCCGGGCCTGCTGGGCCATGTCGGCCGGCGCGGTGCCCACCACGCGGCGGATGTCGTCAAAGCCCAGCAGTGCCACGTCCTGGCCCTGCGGGTTGATCAGCAAGACCGCGATCGGCCCCAGGATGTTGTCAAACTGGTCAAACAGCACCACCGTGCCGTCATTGGCCACCAGCGCAAAGCGCGGGCGCACGGGCTGCGGCAGGCGGCGTTGCCAGACGGTGCGGCTTGGCCCGCCCGCCACAGTGCGCAGCGTGCCGGTGGCCAGCTCCGTGCGCCAGCGCTTGGCCAGCGCGATGTCAAAGGCATAGGCGCCGTCGGGCGAGTGCACGGTCTCCAGCGCCAGCGGCGCCGGCACGTGGTCCGCCGCCCGACTGGCCGCCGGCACGCCGAAAAATGCAAAGAACCCGACCATGCAACGGCGGCGCGGGCTAACGCCGGGTGGGGCTCAGGCCAAAACGGCCACGGCAAAATTGCCATGACCCCGGCCCAGCACATCGCCCAGCACAGGGCCCACCGCATGCGCCACGGTGTCCGGGCGACCGACCGCGCTGAAGCCATTCACGGCGGTGGCGTTGACCACCTGGCTGACGACGTTGTCGTCGCCGACCGGGACGGCCCGGATCGTCAGCTGCGTGGTGACGGGCAAGGCCATCGCCGTGGGTGCCAGTGCCAGCAGGCCCAACTGCGCTGCGGCGCTGCACGATAGTTTGTGGCGGGCGGTCATGGCCATCGAATCAAAGGTGGGGGTTTGTTCCTGAGCGGGCTGGATCGACCGGCGCCAAATTTCGGCCATCTGCGTGAACTTCTGCACGCTTTGTGCCAAGCCCGGCAAGTGCTTGACCGGCAACGAGAAACGGCAAAACGCCGGCATTGGCGCCGGGCCGGGTGTAAAACAAGCCGACAAGCCCGTCAGCCCGGCACGAAGGTATTGACCCGCCCATCGTGGCTGACGCGGCCGCTACGGCCCAGGCAATCCACCGCCTGCATCTCGGCCAGCAGGGCTGCGTCCAGCGGCGTGTTGGCGATGAATCGCACGCCGCCCCGCTCACCGCCCTGCTCACACTGCTGCATGCCACCGCCCAGCCGGCCGATGACGATGGCGCCGCTGGGGCCGGTTTTGTCATGCGTGACGGTGTAGGTCTCGATCTGCGCGGCGCCGCTGGCCAGTGCGGTGAAGGGCGGGTGCGGCACCTGGTCCAGCGCGGCCTGGTAGACGGCAGGATCAACCGGTGCAAACGGCCGGTCGGGCGGCTCGGTGCAATAGATGCCGGCCGAATGCTTGGTGACGTAATTGCCGTTGGCGGTGACCAGGCCGCGCTGGCCCGGCTGGGCGCGCACCCGGTCCATCATCGTGGCAATGGCGTGGCTGACGTAGTTGTTGCCGGGGCCGCCAAAGTAGGGCAGGCCGCCGGTCACGGTCAAGCCCCGGGCATCGTCGGGCGGCAAGCCCAGTTCATCGCAGGCGATTTGAATTGCCGACGCAAAGCAGCTGTAGATGTCGAACGCCGCGATGTCGGCCAGCGTGGCACCGGCCATGCGCAAGGCTTCGTCAAACACCCGGTGCATGGCCGGCGATGAGTGGTAATCACGCCGATCACTGATGAACCAGTGGTCGTGCGCGTCGGCGCAGCCGTGCAGAAACACCCATTTGCGGCGCGGGACGCCCAGCCGGCGCGCCAGGCCGACGCTGGTCAGGATGACGGCCGCGCCCTGGTCGATGAAGGCATTGGCACACATCAGCCGGGTGTACGGCCAGGCAATCGTCGGGTTGCCCGGCGCCACCTGCGCAATCTGCGCGGCGCTGTAGCCGGCGCGCCGGTCGGCCAGTGGGTTGGCGGCCGCCACGGCGGCAAAACGCGCCAGCAGCCGGCCCATCTCGGCCTGGTGCTGGCCGATGCTGCGGCCCAGCGCGCCCCGGATCGCGTTTTCGAACAACGGGTAGGCGGTGATGGCGGCGCGGGCGCCGTGGCGCTCTTCCACGTCGGACCAGCCCCGGGTGGCCACGCCCCAGGGCTCGAAGTCATCATCGGCCGGCCGGGTGGCGGGATGGGCGCCATCAGCGGCCGGGCCATCACCCCAGGCCAGCGTGATGCCGGCGCGCTGCGCCGCTTTTTGCGTGGCCAGCGCCTCGGCGCCCACCACCAGTGCGGCGCCCACGTCGCCCCGGGCAACCGCCTCGAACAGCCGGTTGATGCAGTACTGCGGCATGTTGCCGCCGGGGTGGGTGTAGATGCGTCGGCGCACCTGGTTGGCCCCGATGCGCCGGGCCAGCGTGGCGGGCGGGTTGGCATGGCGGCCAAACGGGCTGGCAAAGCGCGGGCTGGTGTCGGCAAACAGCCGGATCACCGCCACCGTGTCGAGCGCGGCCAGCAGCGCAGCGCCGGCGCCGCTGTCGGCCGCCGCCAGCCGGGCCGCGCGGGCCATCAAATCCAGCGGCGCCAGCGCGGCGTGTGGATCGGGCTCACGCTGGGTGGTCTGGCCGCAGCCCACCAGCACGGGGGTGCGGTCGTCGGTCATGCCGCTGGCGCTGGCAGGTGAAACCGCTGCAACGCCAGGACGCGCAGGCCCCGGCCGCTACACCAGCACCGACGCAATCATGCCCATGCCCAGCAGCGCCGCGCCCCAGGCCAGCGTGCGCAGGTACGGGATGCCGGCCCAGTACAGCGGGGCGTACACCAGCCGGGCCCAGAAAAACAGTTGGGCGCCCAGCAGCACCCGACCGTCGGCCTTGCCGGCGGCATGCGCGGCCAGCAGCAGGGCGGTGAAGAACAGCAGGCTTTCCAGCATGTTCTTGCTGGCCCGGTCGGCCCGGCCGTGCAGCGCGGTGGCGGGTGGCAGGTTGTCGCGGTTGCCCAGCGCCAGCGCCAAGCCGGCCGGCGTCCAGGCCCGGGCGCGCAGCAGGCTGGACGCCAGCACCATCAGCAAGGCCAGCGCCACGCTGTACACCAGCCATTTCAGATCGTCGGTCATCAACCACTCCTTGTGCACCGCAACGGGGGCGCATACCGCACTGTCGGGCCGCCAGCGCGGCGTGACCATCGGGCGCCACCCGCACAGGCCCGGGGCCAACGCACCGGCCGCCAAACCCCCGCTTGCCGGCACCGGGGCAATCGCCGATAGTGGTGCGATGAGCACCACCACCCTCCTCGTCCGCAAAGACCACCTGCCCACCACCCGCCTGCAAGTGGCGGCCGATCAACCGCTGGCCGACGGCCAGGTGCGGGTGCAGATCCAGCGCTTTGCGCTGACCTCCAACAACATCACCTACGCCGCTTTTGGTGAGGCGATGAATTACTGGCAGTTCTTCCCGGTGGCCGCGACGGATGCCGATGGTGCCGGTGGTGCCGGGGATGCCGGTGCTGCCGGTGATGCCGGTGCTGCCGCCGGCTGGGGCTGCATCCCCGTCTGGGGTTTTGCGGTGGTGGTGCAATCGATGCACCCCGGCGTGGCGGTGGGCGAGCGGCTGTACGGCTACTGGCCGATGGCCTCACACGCGGTGCTGCAGCCCGGCCGGTTGAGCCCCGCCGGTTTTACCGACGCCGCGCCGCACCGTGCCGCGCTGCATGCCGTCTACAACCAGTACCAGCGCTGCAACGCCGACGCCTTTTACACCGCCGACAGCGAAGACCTGCAAGCGCTGCTGCGCCCGCTGTACCTCACCGCCTGGCTGATCGATGATTTTTTGGCCGACAACGCTTTTTTTGGCACCACCGGCCCCGCCCGGCGCGCGGTGCTGCTGCTGTCCAGCGCGTCCAGCAAAACCGCCTACGCCACGGCCGCCCGGCTGGCGTTGCGGCCCGGGGTGGAGGTGGTGGGCCTCACCTCACCGGCCCATGTGGCCTTCTGCCAAAGCCTGGGGCCCTACCACCGGGTGCTGACCTACGACCAGTTGCACGCCGTGGCGGCCGATGTGCCGTGCATCTATGTTGATTTTGCCGGCAATGGCGATTTGCGCCGCGCCGTGCACACCCGCTTCACCGCGCTGGCCTACAACTGCTCGATTGGCGGCACGCATGTCGAGAACCTGGGCGCGGCCGGCACGGCGCGTGATTTGCCCGGCCCCCGCGCCACGCTGTTTTTTGCGCCGGCGCAGGCCAGCAAGCGCAGCACCGCGTTGGGCCCGGCCGAGTTTGGCCGCCGGCTGGTGCAAGACTGGCACGCCTTCCGCAGCCAGGTGGCCGATGCCACCCCGCCCTGGCTGGTGGTGCAGCAGCACCGGGGCGCACAGGCCGTGCAGCAGGCTTATGCGCTGGTGCTGGGCGGCAAGGGCGATGCGCGGCTGGGGCACATGCTGGGGTTTGACGCGGCCGGCTGAGGCGCACCGCACCCTCGTCAACATCAACGACGCGGCGGCCGGCGCAGCGGCCCAGAATCATCGCCAGGCGCGTGGCTTGTTGCATCACCGGTGGCCGGTGAGGGGCTGCTGGCCGAGGAGATGGCATGACCCCAACCGATGCCGGCACCGCTGCCACGGGCCTGCCCGCCCAGCCTGCGGCGCCGCAAAACCGGTCGTTCTGGGGCCGCAATGCGCAGGCCAGCACGCCGCTGCAATCGATCGAGCCCGGCACCTTGCTGCACCAGTCCCTGGACGATGCAGAGCTGCTGCTGGCCTACGCGGTGCAATCGAGCCAGCCCGTGGGCGAGGCACTGGTCGATGGGCTGATCGATGCCGTGGGCGCAATCCGCTGCGCCAAGGCCGCCGGCCCGATGGGCGGCGCCCCGGCCGCCACTGCCGTGCCGGCCAACCCGGCCAACCCTGCGAACCCGGCCACCCCGGCCACCCCGGCCGACCGCTGCACGGCGGACCTGGCGCGGCAAAAAACCTTCTGGAAAGCCTATGACGCCGTGGCCCAGAAACTGGCGCCGATGAGCGCCTACACGATCCGCGAAACCCGCAAGTACTACGACCAAACCCGGCGGCAGATGTTTTTCTCGTCCACCTATCAACTGGCCATCGTCAGCGCGCTGGTTTTTTTGCTGGCGCTGGTGCTGCAAGCGCGCTGGCTGGACGGCAAACGCATTGACGACCGGTTGCGCACGCTGGACGTGGCTTTCGAGAAGCAGCATGCTGAATTCCGCACCGCCTTTGACCGGCTTTGCGAGCTGACGGCGGCCCCGCCGGTCGTCACATCGCCCACCAGCAAGCCGGCGGCGGCGTCCGCAAAAACGCCCCCCACCCCGGCGGCAGCCAGCCCGGTCGAGCCCCTGCCGGTGCAGCAAGCGCGGCGCCAGTTGTGGGCCACCAGCCACAGCCGCGAATTGATCGAGCAGCGCCAGCAACGCCTGTTGGTCGAGATCGATGCCTGGTGGCTGTGGTTGCCCGACGTGGTGTCCGGCGCTTGGCAAAGCCTGGCGTCGCGGTTGCCGGGCCCGGCCACGCCGCCCACCGATCCGGCCGGCGCCGCACAACCCCTGCCCGCCCGGCCCGGGCCAGCGGCGTCTGCCGCGTCGCTTTGTGCGGGCGGGCCCACGCTGGGCCCGGACCTGGCCAGGGCCCGCGCCGACGGCGAGGCCAGGCGGCTGACCTTCGAGGCCCGGCTGGGCATGCTGGAGACGGTGTGCATCCCGATGCTGATGGGCTTGCTGGGCGCCAGCACCTACATGCTGCGGCTGATCGTGCTGCAACTCAAGGCGTCCACCTTCACCCCGCGCTTCCCCAGCCTGACGGTGGTGCGCCTGGTGCTGGGCATGATCGTCGGCGTGCTGGGCGGCAGCCTGTTGCCGGTGATCGGCGACAGCGGCTTGAAAAGCCTGCCACCGCTGGCGATGCCGTTTGTGTTTGGCTACGCCATCGAGGTGCTGTTTGCCGGGCTCGACAAGGTGGTGAGCAGCTTCACGCCGGCCCCGACGGCGCCAGCGCGCTAGGTTGCGCCGCAGCTGGCCCGGCGGCAGGCGGCTGGGTTTTGCGCGGGCGCGCGCCTCAATCCGGCTTCACTTTGGCCCGCGCCAGCACCGGCTTCCAGCGCTTTTGCTCGTCGGCGATGAAGCGCGCAAATTCAGCCGGCGTGCTGCCCACGGCCATCGCCGCATCGGCCTGCAAGCGGGCCAGTGAATCGGCTGACTGGATGGCTTTGGCGGCGGCCAGCGCCAGCGTGCCGGCCGCTGACGCTGGCAAGCTGGCCGGCGCCAGCAGGCCGTACCACTGCGTCATCTCAAAGCCGGGCAGGCCTTGCTCGGCCACCGTGGCCCCGTCAGGCAATTGCGGGATGCGCTGGGCGGTGCCGGCCGCCCGGCGCGCCGCGTCAGCGCGGGTCGGGCGCAGCGGGCATTGCCGCCAGCTCGGTGGCCGGGCCCACCCGGCGCGGTGCGTCGTCCAGTTGGGTGTTGAGCAGGCGCAACCGCGCCAGCCGGCGCCGGGTGGCCGGGTGGGTGGCGCTGTCGAGTTGCACGCCGTTGCGGGTGAGCAGGCCAAAAGCGTTGTCCACGCCGTAGCCAAGCCGGCGCACCAGCGTGAAGCCAAACGCATCGGCCTCAAACTCTTGCCGGTGCGACAGCGCGTGCGCTTGCGGGCCCAGCACGCCGGCCACCGGGTCGGTGGTTTCTGGCCGCACTTCACCGGGGATGTGCTGCAGGTAAAGCCCGCTCAAGGCGGCCCAGTGGCGCAGCGTGACATGGCCCAGCTCATGGGCCAGCATCAGCAGGCGCTCACCCTCGGGCAAATCACCCACCAACTCACTGACCACCACCGCCCGGCCGCCAAACACGGCTTCAGCAAACAACGGGCCGCCCACCAACATCAGCGTGATGGATTCGGGGGGGTCGGTGAGCGGCAGCATGCCGACCAGACGCCAAAAACTGACCCGCACACAGTACGACGCAAAGCTTTCGACGTTGGCAGCACCGTGCTGCGCCAACCGCACGGCCTGCGACCGCAGCAGCACCTCGACAATGCCTTCGGCTTGCGCGGCCGACGCCCAGCCCAGCCAAAAACACAACGCCAGTCGCCACATCGCATGCTCCTGTTGCAAACCGCAGCGCCTCGCACCACCCTGGGCCGCGCGTTGGGTTTAACACGGCACTGGCCAGCTTCAACGCAGATCGCGTGCCAGAAACACGTAGGCAAATGCGCTGAAAGCAAGCGCTGTACAAAGGGCTGGCTCGTCGCCCTGGCTGCACAACGCCGGTGCAACCTCGGGGTGGGCAGCGCGCGGCCTGCGCGGCATCATCCAAGCGCGGTGATGTTGATCACCCACCGGCCTGCCCAAAAGGAGCTGACATGCACGCCCTGACCACCCTGCTGTGCCGCTGCGGGCTCAGCCTGCTCTTGTTGATCGCCGCTGCCAGCCCGGCGCTGGCCTGGGGCCCTGCCGGGCACCACGCCATCGGCGCCATCGCCGACCAGCTGATTGCCGGCACGCCGACGGCCAAGAAGGTCAAGCAGCTGCTGGGCAGCAACTTGCAGACGGTATCGGTGTGGGCCGACTGCGCACGCGCGGTGCAATCCAAACAAGGCGTGTGGGATTACGTGATCGACCCCCAACACCGCTACGCCGAATGCGCCGCGTTCGAGAAGTCCCCCGCCGGCAAGGCCGCGCTGGTGGATTACGTCAAGCGCAACGCCAGCAGTTGCGCCGGTGCGCACCCGCCGTACAGCCAGTGCCGCCACAAGGCGTATCACTTTGTCGATCTGCCGATCCAGCATCCCCAGTACAAGCGCTCGGCGCCCGGCACCGCCGACAACGACCTGGTGCAGACGATGAACGCGCTGCTGGTGGTGCTGCAGGGCGGCAAGTCACCGCCGCCGTTCAACATCAAGAACCCGGCCGAGGCGTTGCGCCTGCTGACGCACTTTGTGGGTGATCTGCACCAGCCGCTGCATGTGGGCTCGGTCTACCTGACGGACGACGGCAAGCCCCTTGACCCGGCCACCGAGCAAGAGGCCAAGGCGCATGACAACAGCGGCGGCAATGCCATCCTGTTTGAGGGCCGCAACCTGCACAAATCGTGGGACGGCATCACCGACGCGATGTACAAGCAGTTCATCGCTGGCGCCAGCAAGGCCGAGGCCGGCCAGGTGGCCGCCACGCCCGGGGCCCTGCCCACCTGGCCCACGGCCTGGGCCGACGACACCGCCGCCGTGGCCAGCAAAGCCTTCAGCGGCCTGACCTTGGGCGTCAAGGTGAAGGACGGCTTCAACAGCGGCTGGCCCGCCAGCGCCGCCGAGCCGGCCTACCGCCAGGCCCAGCAGGCGCTGCAACACGCGCAGATCGTCAAGGCCGGCGCCCGGCTGGCGAAGATACTCACCACCCTGTGGCCGTGAGCCGGCAACGTCACTGCGCCTTTTTTTTCACAGGAGCACGCTCTTGAAAATCGACTTTGTCTCGGATGTCTCTTGCCCGTGGTGCGCCATCGGCCTCAGCGCGCTGGAGCAGGCGCTGGCCCGGGTGGGCCCCGACATCCAGGCCACGCTGCACTTTCAGCCGTTTGAGCTGAACCCGCAGATGGGCGCGCAGGGCCAGGACATCACCGAGCACCTGGCGCAAAAGTACGGCATCGACGCAGCGCAGATTGCCGCCAATACCGAGGCCATTCGCCAGCGCGGTGCATCAGTAGGCTTTGAGTTTGGCATCGGCAAGCGCAGCCGCATCTACAACACCTTTGATGCGCACCGGCTGCTGCACTGGGCCGGCCTGCAGGGCGCCGAGCCGCAGCGCCGGCTGAAACATGCGCTGCTCAAAGCCTATTTCACCGATGGCCAGAACCCGAGCGATGCGGCGGTGCTGGTGGCTGCGGCCAGCGCCGCCGGCCTGGATGCCAACGCCGCCCAGGCGGTGCTGGGCAGTGAGCAGTACAGCGCCGACGTGCGCCAGGCCGAGGCCTTCTACCAGCAGCAAGGCATCCACGCGGTGCCGGCCGTCATCATCAACGACCGGCATTTGATCTCCGGCGGCCAGCCGGTTGAAGTGTTTGAGCAGGCGCTGCGGCAGATTGCGGCGGCGCCATGACCGGGCCCATGCGCACGCCGGGCACGCCGGCCACGCCGGCTGCGCTGAACGA
>JANMKO010000464.1:0-6451 GCA_031372085.1 Betaproteobacteria bacterium | reverse complement strand
GGCTGGTTGGGTGCGTTCAGGCCGACGGGCTGGGTGATGGAAACGGCTGCCATGGCGCTGCTCCTGGGGCGGTTGGGGGTGCAAAGCACTATAGGGCGCGGGCGCGCCTGCCGGCACTGGGTCAGGCCCGGTGCCGTCCTTTGACTTGAGAATCACATACTCCGCCGATACTGCCCGCCCACCTCAAACAGCGCATTCGTGATCTGGCCCAGTGAGCAGCAGCGCACGGCGTCCATCAGTACCTCAAACACATTCTGGTTCTCGATCACGGCCTTGAAGGCGCCGCAGCATCACCGTTGATTGCCCGTCGTGGCAGGCTAAGAAACCCGCAAGACGCGCCGGTGGCGATTGTTCTCGTCCGGCGCAGGGCCGGGCCACTAACGCGCACGGTGGAGTAGCGGTCAAACCGGTAGCCGAGATCAAAGTAGATGGCGGTACATTTCCAAGCACTGGGAGTCAATGTGAACACTGTAGATTTGGCACCGTTGCAGGCGTTGATTCGCCTCCGACGGGTGGATGCAAATTTGTTGCCCACCCATCGTGCAGTCCTCGAGAACTTTTTGATGGAGGAGCGTGTGCAGCCTCAACGACTTCAGGTGTTTGCGGCGGCCGTCGGACTTGGGCCCTGGCTGGATGTCGATGCGTTCGGTGCGGTGCATCGCGCCGACTACCTGCGTCAACGCATCGACCTTGATCAGGGGGATCCCGCTATCCCGGACACATTTGATGTTGGCCTGAACGGCAGCAACTTCTGGTCCGGGATCGAGGAAAACCTGGCGCTTTACCGCTTGGAGGCAGCGTCGTTTGCGCTCAGAGGTTGCGGGGTGGATGATGCCGAACTCGAACGCGCCGTGGGTGTACGCAACCGACCAGCGGCCACGCCAGCCCAGATCAACGCTGCCGATACCGTGTTGGAACGGGTGTGCGAATCATGGAATCTGGGACGTCACCGCCGCCCTGCATTTGCCACCACCGAGCCCGAAATCGAACACCTGCTTCATGGCCCCGGAGACGATTGGCCGCACGCGCTGCGAGACCACTTGGGCCTTGGCCATCTGAGCCCCCTGCCGGCCCGCGAGCCCATCAAGGTGCTTTTGACGCGCTACACCGTCAAAGAAGTGCGAGACGGTGCGAGGCAGGCTGGTCATGGGGGGTTTTGTATTCCGACGGTGCTCGACGGCCCGATCAACCCCTTTTTCTTCCCCACGCCACTGCCCACTGCCACCTCGCCAGCGGCACCGCAGCGTTGCGGCCGAGCGCTGAATCTGCGAGCTTCGGCAACGCAATCGGACTACGCGATGGGCCTGGAACTGATCCACTCGTTTGTGCCTTACCGCCCCGAACACCTGGTTCGCTGGGGTTTGGTTTCACGCCCTTTGGCAGTAGATTTACTGGCTCTGCGCGGTTTCCATCTCGACTGGCTGCGCCTGGAAACCGAACGCGACGATTTTGGCTGCAACCTCAATGATGTTTAGCACCTCAGCCCACCCTGCCGAGAAAGACGCCCTGGACCCATCAGCGCAGGCATGGCTGGCGCGGTTTGAAGCCGATGCCGATGCGGCTTTGAATGATCTGCTGTTGGGCAAGGCTTGGCTCGGCGGCTACGCCGCCGCCGAGGTGCCGCAGGCGCTGCCGCAGTTCTTCCCGGCTGGGTTAGAAGATGCCCTGGACGAAGCGTTGCAGCGCTGGTTGGCCGCCCAGTGGCGGCGCGACGAGTTGCCTGACGGCGTGACCGCCAAGCAGTTTGCGCAAGCTTTGGCCGACACGTTTGCGATATTGCAAACGATGGCTCTGCCCCGCACATTGCGTTGGTGCCGCGAGCTTGCACCGTCGTTGTGGGCATGGTTGCAAAGCCAACCCAGCTTTGCCTCGCGTGAACCACGCACCGCATTGCTGCGGGCGCTGGCGCTGCAGCAACCTGATCGTGGCCTGTTGAACTTCTGGATGTTGCTGTGCCGCCAAAGGCAGAAAGCCTGGGCGCAACTGGCACTGTTTGGCCTGCGCCGCATGCCGCGTGATGACAACGGCACGCCGGAAAGCAGCCTGCCGCTCGGGCTAATGAACGGCCTGATGGACTACGGTCTCGCGCTTGCACGAGGCAACGACGATGTGTCGAAGAAGAAGCAGTGGCTCGCCGAATTGGATTTCCTGAGCGCCGTTTACCCGATGTCGCGCGCGCGCTGGGCAGCGCGCCTGCGCGAAGGGCTGTCAGTGCGCTCGAAGAGCGAGGCACTGACAACACTGTGCAATTGGATCGATGAATGTCATACGCCAGCGCACCAGCCAGTGCCGCCGCACGTTAGGCGCAAGCCGCTTGCGCCACCCCATTGGGACAACGAAATCCGCCCGGCACGTGATCGCTATGACCGTGATCCAGACATGGCGCGCCCGGCTTTGCAGGCGCTGATGGCGCGGCACCTGCACTATGCGAGCGAAGTCGGCGATAGCCACTTCCTGGTGCGTTCGAACTGCCACCTCGCTGAGTTCTTGTTGCAGTCTGCACGCCAAGACGCGGCATCGGCTTCTGACGAATCCCCGCGCGACGCAGCTTGGGCCCTTGAATTGGGTCAGGTGGCATCGGCGTGGGCGCCAAGCAATCCTCAGACTTGGTCTGTCGTTGCCCGTGCGCTGGACGTTTTGGGAGACTGGTCTCGTGCGCGCACCGTGTTCTGGTACGCCCGCCGGCGCTTTCCGTACAACCCGTTTGCACACAACCAACTTGGGCATGCACTTGCGATGCGAGGCCAACTCGACGAGGGTGCGGCGGTCTACCGGGCAGCAATGCGCCGGTTTCCCGACAACCCTGTGGTGTGGGCTGATTTGGGCCATACGCTTCGAGTGGCCGGCCGACTGCAGGAGTCGCTCGCTGTCTACCGTGAAGCGCAACAGCGCTTCCCCCGCGACGTGACGATCGCCAATGCGATGGTCGGCGTATTGATCGATTTGGGCGTCACCCATGAAGCGCGCGTTGCACTGGATTGGGCGGAACAGGTGTGCCCGCAAGACGATAGGAAAAATCAGCGCATCGTCGCTGGTCTGCGTAGGCGTTGGCAGGCTTTGGCGGCAGGCCAGCCGATGCGGATGAAGAGTGCCAGGTTCCGTGCCGAATCCGCTTCCGGTGACTGGTCCGCGCTGGAAACTGCCGCCGGCACCACGTTGCGCGGCCTTGACGCGCTGGGGTTGGCAACGCTTTGGCGCCAGGGTGCATCGGCCGATGTGGCTGGTTCAACTGTCAGCCTCCAGCGTGCCGCACAAGCCTTGGAAGTCGCCGCCGAACCGCTGCACCGCGACGCACGCTGGCAGGCCGAACGCGGACTGTGGTTGGCCGCCGACGTTGGTGTGGCGGCAGCACAAGCGTTTTTTGATCGCTCGGTGGCCCAGCGTCCAGGCGATGGCGTGCTCGCGGTGCTGCAGCGCCGTACCCACGCCCGCAACGGTGAGCCTGTCGAATGGCAATCAATGCGCGTGCGCTTTGATGAGTTGGCACCTTTGCTGCGCGTTGTAATGGACCCGAATGCGACGATGCCGGCTGATCTGCGGGCTTCATTGGCTGCTGTGACGCCCGCAGGCGAAGAGCCGGAGTTAGATGACCTGGACGACGACCAGCGCCAAGCGCTGCGCATCTATGAAACCGCCGGTGACACCGAACTCTCTGACTTGGTGCAGCAGGACTTTTTAGCCGCTCGCCAACTGACCGTGTTCTGACGGGTTTGTTGATCGGGCGGCCTCACATGCTGCGCCGATACTGCCCGCCCACCTCAAACAGCGCATTCGTGATCTGGCCCAGTGAGCAGCAGCGCACGGCGGCCATCAGTACCTCAAATACATTCTGGTTGTCGATCACCGCTTGTTGCAGGCGTTTGAGCATCGCCGGTGATTGCCCGGCGTGCCGGGCTTGAAAATCCGCCAGCCGCGCCAGTTGTGATTGTTTCTCGTCGTCGGTGGACCGGGCCAGCTCCAGCGCATCGTTGACCGGATCACCATGCGGATTTCGGAAGGTGTTGACGCCGATGATCGGGTATTCACCGGTATGTTTCTGCATCTCGTAGTGCATTGATTCTTCTTGAATCTTGCTGCGCTGGTAGCCGGTCTCCATCGCGCCCAGAACGCCGCCCCGGTCAGCAATTTTCTCGAACTCGGTCAATACTGCTTCTTCCACCAGCTCAGTCAGGTCGTCGATGATGAAGGCACCCTGGTTGGGATTCTCGTTTTTGGCCAATCCCCATTCGCGGTTGATGATCAGCTGGATGGCCATGGCCCGGCGCACGCTGTCCTCGGTGGGCGTGGTGATGGCCTCATCAAAGGCATTCGTGTGCAGGCTGTAGCAGTTGTCGTAAATCGCAATCAGCGCCTGCAGGGTGGTGCGGATGTCGTTGAACTGGATTTCCTGCGCATGCAGGCTGCGGCCACTGGTCTGGACGTGGTATTTCAGTTTCTGTGATCGTTCATTGGCGCCGTATTTGTCGCGCATCGCCACCGCCCATATCCGCCGCGCCACCCGGCCGAGCACGGTGTATTCAGGGTCCATGCCGTTGCTGAAGAAAAAGCTCAGGTTGGGCGCAAAATCATCGATGTGCATGCCGCGCGCCAGATAGGCCTCGACAAACGTAAAACCATTGCTGAGCGTGAAGGCCAACTGGCTGATCGGGTTGGCGCCGGCCTCGGCAATGTGATAGCCCGAGATACTCACCGAGTAAAAATTGCGCACATTGTGGTGGACAAAATACTCGGCAATGTCGCCCATCACCTTCAGGCTGAACTCGGTTGAAAAGATGCAGGTGTTCTGGCCCTGGTCTTCTTTCAGGATATCGGCCTGCACCGTGCCGCGCACATTGGCTTGCGCCCAGTCGCGAATTTTGGCCAGCTCGGTGTCGGTGGGCGGGCGGCTGTTCTCAAGCCCGAATTTATCGATCTGCTGGTCGATGGCGGTGTTCATGAACATCGCCAAGATCGTCGGTGCCGGGCCGTTGATCGTCATGCTCACGCTGGTGGCGGGGTGGCACAGGTCAAACCCGCCGTACAGCACTTTCAAATCGTCCAGGGTGGCAATCGACACGCCCGAATTGCCCACCTTGCCGTAGATGTCGGGCCGCAAATCCGGGTCATTGCCGTACAGCGTGACCGAATCGAACGCGGTCGATAGCCGTTTGGCCGGCATGCCCTCAGACACCAGTTTGAAGCGCCGGTTGGTGCGGAAGGCGTCGCCCTCACCGGCAAACATGCGGGTCGGGTCTTCACCTTCTCTTTTGAATGCAAACGTGCCGGCGGTGTACGGGAAACTGCCCGGCACGTTGTCCAGCATCAGCCATTTCAGCAATTCACCGTGGCATTCATAGCCGGGCAAGGCGACTTTGCGGATTTTGTTGCCCGACAACGTGGTGTGCACCAGGCGGGTTCGAATCTCTTTGTCACGGATCTTCACCACATATTCATCGCCGGCATAAGCCTTTTGCATGTCCGGCCACATCGCCAGCAGTTTCTTGGCGGCAGGATCGAATTTGGCTTCGCGTTGCTCGGCCAGCCGCAGCACCGTATTTTTGGCGCCGTCGCGTGCCGCGTCGTCGGCCAGCAGCATGCGCGCCGTTTCACGCAATTGCTGCAACTCACGCGCCAGTTTGGCCTGGGCCCGGGCCCGGGTTTTGTAGCCGCGCACGGTGTCGCTGATCTCGGCCAGGTAGCGGGTGCGGGCGGCCGGCACCACGGGGGTTTGGTGGGTGCTGTGGCGGGTATGCACCAGCGGCAGGCGGCCGTCCGTCAGTGCCAGGCCCAGGCCGATCAGGCGGGGTTTGAGCGCCTGGTACAGGGCGGTGACACCGTCGTCATTGAAGCGGCTGGCCATCGTGCCAAACACCGGCATCTGGTCGGGCATCACATTAAATGCCTCGCGGTTGCGCTGCACCTGCTTGGCCACGTCGCGCAGCGCGTCGGGCGCGCCTTTGCGGTCGTATTTGTTGATGGCGACAAACTCGGCAAAGTCGAGCATGTCGATTTTTTCCAGCTGGCTGGCGGCGCCAAATTCAGGCGTCATCACATACACCGGAATATCGACCAGCGGCACGATGGCCGCATCGCCCTGGCCGATGCCCGAGGTTTCAACAATCACCAGATCAAACCCCGCCACTTTGGCAGCGGCCAGCACATCGGGCAGTGCGGCGCTGATCTCACTGCCGGTGTCGCGCGTGGCCAGGCTGCGCACGTAGACTTTTTGCCCCGAATCGCCCGGCGCCAGCCGGCCGGCTGGCTTGGGCCACGGGCCGATGGCATTCATCCGGATGCGGTCGCCCAGCAGCGCACCACCGCTTTTGCGGCGCGATGGGTCGATGCTGATGACGGCGATGCGCAGCGCGTCGTCCTGGTCCAGCCGCAGGCGGCGGATCAACTCATCGGTCAAGCTGGATTTGCCGGCGCCGCCGGTGCCGGTGATGCCCAGCACGGGCGTCTTCGATGCCAC
>JANMKO010000410.1:0-7376 GCA_031372085.1 Betaproteobacteria bacterium | reverse complement strand
CCGTCAACCCGTCAACCGCCGACCCCACCGCCGCTGACCGCACCACCGTCACCGTGCAGCCCGCCTGCGCCACCACCTGCGACGACACGCTGCCCAGCAGCCGGCGCAAGGTGGACGCCCCGCGCGCGCCCAGCACCAGGTGATCGGCCTGGTTGCGCTGGGCAAACTCGATCAGCGCGGCGGCCACGTCGGTGGCCTCCAGCACATGGAAGGTGAGCCGGCCTTCGTCCAGGTTGAGCAATTTGCTGATCGGCCGCGCCCAGTGCTTGAGCGCCACCAGCTGCTGCACATGGCGACTGCGGCCCTCGGCATCCACCAACTCGTCCAGCGCGATGCGGTTGATCTTCATCACGCTCACGCAGGCCAGCCGGGCGCCTGGCTCGGTCAGCACCAGCCGGCGCACCGTCTCGCGCAGTTGTTGCAGCAGCGCGGTGCTGGCGTGGTCGCAATCGACGGCGGCCATGATGATGGGGCAGCGGTCCAGCCGCTCGGCCAGGTTGGCGCGCTGCGCGGCGGGCTCGGCACCCAAGGCAAAAAACCAGCGCTTGAAGGTTTTGACGGTGCTGCTTTTTTGCAGCTTCTCGGCGCGCCGTGTCAGCGCGATCTGGCCCGGGTTTTGCAAATCCAGCGCCAGCTGGGCGGCCGTCTGGTAGCGCCGCTCGGGTTGCACCTCCAGGCATTTGAGGATCACCTCTTGCAGCCAGGGCGGGCAGTCGCGGCGCAGCGCGCGCGGCGGCACCGGGTCGATGTAGAGCCGGCGGCGCAGGCCACGCACGCTGTCGGGCTGGCCAAACGGCCGCTCACCGGTGCTGAAGTGGTACAGCATCACGCCGAGTGCAAACAGGTCACTGCGCGCGTCGTTGCGCACAAACTGCACCTGCTCGGGCGACATGTACGGCCCGGTGCCCATCGGCAGCGTGAACTCTTCGTCCAGCAGATCGGGCAGGTGGTCGTGGCGCGACAGGCCGAAGTCCACCATCACGGCGGTGCCGTCGGGGCGGAACAGGATGTTGCTGGGCTTGACGTCCAGGTGCACCAGGTGCTGGCGGTGCAGATCGTGCAGCGCGGTGGCCACCCGCGAGCCGATCTCGATCACCTCGTCCAGCGTCAGCGGCGCCTCGTCCAGCCGGGCGCGCAGCGAGACGCCGTCGATGCGCTCCATCACGATGTAGGGCTGGCGGGTGAAATCGCCTTTGGCGATGAACTTCGGGCAATGCGGTCCCGCCAGCATCGGCATGATCATCATCTCGACCTCGAAGCCGACGATGCTGGCCGGGTCTTCGCCGCCCTGGATGCGCGGCACTTTCATGATCAGGTCGAGGCGTGAATCCCCGGCGTGGTTGACCTCACTGACGCGCCACAGGTAGGCCATGCCGCCGGTGTGCAGCTTTTCTTCGAGCCGGAAGCCGTCAATCACCCGGCCGGGCAGCAGCGCGCCGGGCGCCGGCAGGCTGCCGTGGCCGGCGTAGCCCAGCGATTGGCTGTACAGCTTGGCGTCCATGTTCAACCCGGGCCGGGGGTGGCGGCGGGTGGACGGGCGGTGGCGGCTGCGGCGGCGCAGCTGGCGGGTGCGCACGATTCGGCCATGCTCACTGCCCTTCTTCCAGCCGGCTGGCCAGGCGCTGCGGCAGATCGGCGGCCAGGATCTTGGCCCCGGCGCTGGCGTGGTCATACGGCACGCGGTGGAAGGTCAACTGCTGGCGCTCGTCGTCAAACATGGCGTAGCAGGCGGCCGGGTTGCCGTCGCGCGGCTGGCCCACCGAGCCCGGGATCACCAGCCACTGCCGGTGCGGCGGCAGCGGGATGGCCACGCCCGGGGTGGGCACAAAATCGCCGGCCTTGCCCACGGCGGACAGGTGAAACAGCTTGGGCTCGTGCATGTGGCCGCAAAAGGTGTAGCGGCAATCAGTGGCATGCAGGCTGCGCACCGCATCGGCCCGGGCCTGGATGTATTCCCAGCCGGCCGGCGCCCAGGCATTGGCGTGCACATACAACTGGTTGCCGTGGCGCTGCGTCATCGGCAGGCTGGCCAGAAAATCCAGCTGCGCTGGGTTCAGCTGGGCCCTTGTCCACGCCACCACTTGGCGGGCATCGGGCCGCATGCCGGGCGATGCGCCACGCACCACGGCCTGGTCGTGGTTGCCCATCACGGCCAGCGCGCCGTCCCGCACCAGGCCGCGCACCTGGTCCACCACCCAGGCCGGGTCAGCGCCGTAGCCAACAAAATCCCCCAGCAGCACCCAGCGCTGCGCGCCGTGTGCCCGGGCATGGGCCAGCACCGCGTCCACCGCCTCGCGGTTGGCATGCAGATCGGTGATGACGGCGCAATTCATGGGTGGGGGCGGCAGCAGTCACCGGTCTGGCAACCCGGGTGACGACGAACCAAGCCAAAGATCGTACCCCGTTCAACACCCCGCAGCCTGGGCCCACCGACAGCGCCGCGCCAGGCGCTGGCGCAACAGGCTAGGGATTTCTTGCGCGGCATGGCCGGGCGCACACTGCCGTGTGCAATGCCAAGCCATGCCATGCCGTGCCGTCACCCGATCGGCACGCCGCCGACAAGCCCACCACGTTCAACCCCCCGGAGCCCGCCATGCTCGAATCCCTGCGCACCGACCCCACCTTCTACCCGTCGCCCCGCCTGGCGATGGAGGCCGAGCCCGAGCGCATTGCTTATACCGCGCTGCTGTCGCCCGACGCATCACGGCCCGATGCGCTGGCGGTGGTGGATGTCGATCCGGGCTCCAGCACCTACGGCAGCGTGCTGCACCGGCTGGACATGCCGTACCGGGGCGACGAGTTTCACCACTTTGGCTGGAACGCCTGCAGCTCATCGCTGTCGCCGATGTCGGGCCACACCTTCTTGAAGCGGCGCTACCTGGTGATGCCGGGCATCCGCTCATCGCGCATCTACATCATCGACACCCAGCCTGATCCGGCCCGGCCCACCATCGCCCGCGTGATCGAGCCCGAGGAGGTGCTGCGCAAGACCGGCTACTCACGCCCGCACACGGTGCACTGCGGGCCCGAGGGCATTTACATCAGCACGCTGGGCGGTGGCGGTGCCGACGGCACGCAAGGCCCGCCGGGGGTGTTTTTGATGGATTGCGAGAGCTTTGAGATCCTGGGCCAGTGGGAGATCGAGCGCGGGCCGCAAAAGCTGCACTACGATTTTTGGTGGAACCTGCCACGCGACTACATGGTGTCGAGTGAGTGGGGCCTGCCGCCGCAGTTTGAGAACGGCATCGTGGCCGAAGACCTGCTGGCCAACAAGTACGGCCACAGCCTGCACTTCTGGGCGCTGCGCGACCGGCGCCACCTGCAAACCATCGATTTGGGCGCCAACCACCAGATGGCGCTGGAGGTGCGCCCGGCGCACGACCCGAGCCGCGAATACGGTTTTCTCGGCGTGGTGGTCGATACCACCAACCTTGAAGGCTCGATCTGGACCTGGTACCGCGAGGGCGGCCGGTTCCATATCAAGAAGACCGCCGTGATCTCGCCTGAGCCGGCCGATGTGGCCCTGCTGCCGCCGCTGCTGAAGGGGTTTGGCGCGGTGCCGCCGCTGATCACCGACATCGATTTGTCGATGGATGACCGGTTTTTGTATGTCGCCTGCTGGGGCACCGGTGAATTGCGCCAGTACGACGTGACCGACCCGATGCACCCGCGCCTGGCGGGCAGCGTGCATGTTGGCGGCATCGCGCGCCGCACGCCGCATGCCAATGGCTCGGCCTTTGGCGGTGGCCCGCAGATGACCGAGATCAGCCGCGACGGCAAGCGGGTGTACTTCACCAACTCGCTGTACAGCACGTGGGACCAGCAGTTCTACCCCAGCGGTGTGCCGGGCCGGCAGGTGATGTGCCATGTGGGCGCAGACGGCGGCATCACGCTGGACGACAAGTTCGTGGTTGATTTTGGCGCTGACTACGGCGCGCACCAGATCCGGTTGCAGGGGGGCGATTGCTCGACCGACTCGTTCTGCTACCCGTCGGCCTGAGCCGGGCCCCGGCCACCCAGACCCCGTGCTGACCGTTGGCAACGGCTGGCTGTGGGCCGGCGTGGTGCTGATCGGCGTCTACCACGGGCTGAACCCGGCCATGGGCTGGCCGCTGGCAGTGGCCAACGGCTTGACCGAGAAGCGCGGCCGGGCGGTATTTGCCACCTGGCTGCCGTTGGGCGCCGGCCATTTGCTGGCCATGGCGCTGGTGCTGGTGCCCTTCACGCTGCTGGCCTGGTTGCTGGTGTGGGGCCGTGAAATCCGCGTCGCGGCCGGGCTGCTGATCGTGCTGTTTGGCGTCTACCGGCTGCTGCAGCGCCGCCATCCGCGCTGGTTGATGCGGGTGCGGCCCAGCCAGTTGATGTTGTGGTCATTCTTGATGGCCACCGCGCACGGCGCGGCGTTGATGTTGGTGCCGGTGCTGCTGGGGTTGTGCGCGGCGCCGGCCACCCCACCGGCCAGTGTGTGGGACCACGCATCGGTGATGGCGCTGATGCGCTCGGGCCTGGCCACTGCCGTGCTGGTCAGCCTGCTGCACACCGCCGCGATGGGCGCGTCGGGCCTGGGCCTGGCCTGGATCGTCTACCGCTACCTGGGCTTGCGTGCGCTGCGCAGCGCCTGGCTCGATCTGGACGCCGTGTGGGCAGTGGGCTTGATCGCCTCGGGCGCGGCGGCGGTGGGCACGGCGTTGCTGATGCCGCACTGAGGATGCCGCACTGAGGAAGCCGGACTGAGGATGCCGCACTGAGGATGCCGGACTGAGCACGCCGGCCCGGCAGCGATGGCCGGCGCTGTGCCCGGCGGCACGGCCGGGCCCATCGGTCAATCAGTCGCGGTGGGCCCGGCGCCAGCCGGCGCGCTGGTCCAGAGCCTGCGCTGTTTGCACCACCGGGTTGTCGGCCATGTCGCCAAAATCCGCCGCGTCCAGGCGCTGAAAATCCCCGGTGCCCGCACCTGCTGCCGGCCAATCGGCGGGCGCCACGGGGTGCAGCGCCGTGCGCTCAAACAGCACCTGGCCGGCCGGGCTGCGGCGCGCCAGGCGCAGCGGCAGGCGGGCGGCTGCGTCCCACAGCAAATCCACCTGCTCGGCGCCGATGCGGCCGGCCCAGCGCACCGGCTGACCGGGCCGCGCGGGGGATTCACGGTGCAGCAGCGGCAAGTCGGATTCGGCAAACAGGCTGCCCAGCTCTTGCCAGTCCGGCGCCACTTGCAGCGCGCGCAACTCGCCGGCCGGGTAATCGATCAAGTGGCGCTCAGCGCGCAGCACCCGCAGCAGACGGATGCCGCTGCGGTCGCGGCGCCAGATGTCTTCCAGCCCGTCGCCCTTGATCCAGCTGATTTCACTCTGGCTGCGGCGCAGCTGCCAGTGCTGCACCTGCGGCGGGCCGCCGCGCGGCGTGAGGCTGACGCGAAAGCGCGCTGCCAGATCGGGGTCGACCGGGGACGGGTCGCTGGCCTGGGGGTTGGCGGTTTGGGCCGACGCGGACGCGACGCCGCCCAACACCGCAGCGACGGCGCTCCCCAGCAGCCACCGGCACAACGCACGCCGGCCCAGGGCACGCCGGCCCAGCCGGGACGGGTTCAGCGCACGGTCGGCCGCCACAGCGCATCAAAACCCGAAGGCCTGGCGCATGACATGAAAAATCCAGTTCTGCTCCATGCTGCCGCGCACCAGGTAGGCCTGCGGGCCGCGCGCCCAGATGGCCACATCCTCACCGCCGTGGGTTTCACTGGCCAGCGGCACGGTGGCCTCTTGCAGGAAGTTCAGCGCGGTGGTCTCGACGCTGCTGAGCCTGGCACGCGCCTGCGGCCCCCGGTAGCCCGGACCGTTGGCATAGCCCAGCGTGGTGAAGGGCGCGCCGTTGCTGTCGGTGCTCAGTTTGACGGGCTTGCCGTCCACATCCGGCACGCCCTGCACCAGGCCCAGGATGGGATTGCCCCGGTGCGGGTAGCCGGCCATCGACAAGGTGTGGCTGTGGTCGGCGGTGACGATGATCAGCGTGTCGGCGTCGCTCGTCAGGGCCATCGCCCGGCGCACCGCGTCGGACAGCGCGATGGTGTCTTCAAGTGCCCGGCGCGCATTGCCGGCATGGTGGGCGTGGTCGATGCGGCCGCCTTCCACGTGCAGAAAATAACCCTTGTCGCCGGTTTTGGCGGCTGCGGCTTGCAGCAGCCGGATGGCTTTGTCGGTCATCTCGGCCAGCGACGGCTCACCGGCCGGGTCGGTGGCGCGGTCGGCCTCGTACTGCATGTGCGACGGCTCAAACAGCCCCAGCACCGGGCCGCTGCTGGCCGGGTCGATGGCATCGAACTGCGGCTTGTTCCAGACGTAAGCGGCACCGGCGCTGCGGCTGCTCAGCCACTCGGCCGTCAGGTTGCGGCCGTCGTTGCGCCGGCCCGGGGTGGTCGGGTATTCGGGGTCGGCCTCGGTCTTGGGCAAAAAGTAGGTGCGCCCGCCGCCCATCGCCACCCTCAAGCTGGCCCGCACCGCCGGGGCCACCTCGATCAACTGGCGGGCGATGTCTTTGGTGCCGCAACCGGGCGTGGGCAGGTTGCTGTCGGCCTCCCAGTCGCGGCCGGGGGTGTGGGCGTAGGTGGCGGCCGGGGTGGCGTGTGTCAACCGGGCGGTGGACACCACGCCGGTGGCCAGGCCGTTGGCTGCCGCCAGCTCCAGGATGGTGGGCAGGGCACGCGCGGCCACCTTGGCGGCATCACATTCACCCCGGGCGGTGGTGTGATCGACCGACAACATGCCCTCACGCGCCTTGTGGCCGGTAAAGATAGCCGTGGCGGTGGGCGCTGAGTCGGAGGTCTGCTGGTCCCACGAGTAGGTTTTGGACAGCGCGCTGTACGGCAGGGTCTCGAACGACAGCCGGTTTTCTTCGCCCGGCTTGCCTTTGAGCTGGCCTTCGTAGATTCGGGCGGCGGTCTGCGTGGCGATGCCCATGCCGTCGCCGACAAAGATGATCACGTTTTTGGCGCGCCGGGTGTTGTCTTGCAGCGCCTTGCTGGCGGCGATGAACGCCTGGCCGGCGTTGTGCCAGTCGGCCACCGATTCAGGGCCTTTGATGGCGGGCTCGGCGGGGTCGGCGGCTTGGGCGGTAGCAAAACACGTCAGCGCCCCCAGTGCTGCCAGCGCGATGAGGGATTTGTGCATCAGATTCCCTTTCAGCCGATCCTGCCCAGCAGCAGGTATTCCATCAGCGCTTTTTGCGCATGCAGCCTGTTTTGGTTTCGGCCCGGCGCTGGCGCGCCTTCACATCGCTGCGCGATATGAGCCTGCACCGAAACAGGCTGCTGGCCCTGGCGGGCCACCGGCTCGGGCTTCACCCGATCCGGCCGAGCAAAAGGTACTCCATGAGTCCCTTTTGCACGT
>JANMKO010000388.1:0-2252 GCA_031372085.1 Betaproteobacteria bacterium | reverse complement strand
GCTGCGCTGCTGCTGGTGCTGGTGCCACGGCTGCGGGTGCTGCGGCGCGGTGAGTGGGCGGCCGCCGCCGCGCTGGCGCTGGCCGGCGGGCCGGTGTTGATCGTCGGCGCGTCGCAACTGCTGGCCAAAGGGCCGTACCTGTTGCATGCCGGCCTGGTGCTGGGCACGGCGGCGCTGGTGTTGCTGGCGGGCCGACCCAGCGCGCTGCGGGGCGGGCGCGCCACCGCACCCCCCGCGCGCGGCACCAGCGCGCTGCTGGCCCTGGCCGCCGCTGGCTACGCGGTGGCGCTGGCCAGCACCGTGCTGGTGGCCTGGCACTGGGGCGGCGGCCCGGCGCTGGCGCCCGCGCTGCAGGCGGTGGGCGGGTTGGCGCTGGCGCTGGTGGTCGGCGCCGCCTGGCCCCGGCCGCCGTGGCCGGCCGACGCCCGCTGGCAAGGTGGCATGCTGGTGGGCATGGTGGTGGCCGCCGGCCTGGTGGGCGTGTTTGGCGGCGGCGCCTACATGGCCGAGCGGCTGGCCACCGTCTCGGGTGACGAGCAAGGCCGCTGGCAGCACTGGCGCAGCGTGCTGTCGCGCCTGCCCGATGCCCAGGCGCGCTGGCTGGGCCAGGGCCTGGGCCGGTTTGTCGAGGCTTACGCCATCAGCGCCGACCCGGGCACCCGGCCCGGCGATCTGCGCTGGATCGACCCCGACAGCGTCGATCCCGGCCACCCCGGCGGCGCCCACAGCGGCGGGACCGGCCAGCGCAGCGTGGCCCGGCTGATCGCCGGCACCCACGTGCAGGGCTGGGGTGAGCTGCTGCGCCTGTCGCAGCGCATCGACCGCCCGGCCGGCCTGCCGGTGGTGCGCCTGACGCTGCGCAACGCCGACGCCACCGAGCTGTGGACCGAGGTCTGCCTCAAACACCTGCTGTACTCCGACATCTGCCAGACCGCCCACCGCAAGGTGCCGGCCAGCGCCGGTGCCTGGCAGACGATCACGCTGCCGCTGGGCGGCGGCGCGCTGCCCGGCGACGTGTGGGGGCTGCCGCGTTTCACCGTCTTCTCGCTGGCCACCGAGTCATCGGCGCACCCGATCGAGGTGAGTGAGATCGTGCTCACCGACGCGCAAGGCCGCCAGCTGATCCACAACGGCGGCTTTGCGCAAGGCGGTGCGCGCTGGTTTTTCTCCAGCGACCGCAACCACCTGCCCTGGCATGCCAAGAACGTGGCGGTGCACCTGCTGTTTGAGCAGGGCTGGGTCGGGCTGGCGGCGTTCCTGGCGCTCACGGTGCTGGCGTTGGGCCGGCTGCTGCTGGGCCGGGCGCGCTGCCACCCGCTGGCCCCGGTGCTGGCCGGCGCGTTGCTGGGCACCTGGACGGTGGGCATGGTGGACAGCCTGCTCGACATGCCGCGCCTGGCCACGCTGCTGCTGCTGTTGACGATGGTGGCCGCCACGCTGCCGTCGGCACGCCGCCAGCGGGGGTAACCCCGGGGCGTTGCAGCGCCCGGCCAGTGGCCGGCGCGGGGTGCGGTCTGAGACACTTCAGCGCCGTTACAAATCGCTACGTCCGCGCCCACCAGCGCCCGTCCACCGCGTCGGCCGTCAGCGCCCCGCCCCGCCCGTCAGCCCCGCCAAGTCACCCGCGCCCGCCACCCCTGCCCGCCACCATGCCCACCGCCGCCGCCCTGCCCACCCCCCGCTTCGACACCTTCTACCGCCACGCCGAGCTGGGCACGCTGTTGCAGGCGTATGCGGCCGCGCGGCCCGAGCTGGTGCAACTGCGCTCATTGGGCCTGAGCCACGAAGGCCGCGACATCGCGCTGCTGGTGATCACCAACACCGCCACCGGCGCCGACACCGATAAACCGGCGTTCTGGGTGGACGGCAACATCCACGCCGGTGAGCTGACGGCCAGCACCGCCTGCCTGTACTGGCTGCACCAGTTGGTGCTGGGCCACGGCAGCGACGCGCAGATCACCCAGCTGCTGGACAGCCGCGTCGTCTACCTGTGCCCGCGCCTGAACCCCGACGGCGCCGAGCTGGCGCTGGCCGACAAGCCGCGCTTCATCCGCTCGTCCACCCGCGCCTACCCGTGGGACGAAGCCCCGGTGGACGGCCTGACCGCCGAAGACATCGACGGCGACGGCCGGGTGCTGCACATGCGCCTGCCCGACGCCCACGGCACCTGGAAGTGCCACCCCGAAGACGCCCGGCTGATGATCCCGCGTGAGCCCGGTGAGTTTGGCGGCAGCTACTACCGCGTGATGCCC
>JANMKO010000365.1:0-8314 GCA_031372085.1 Betaproteobacteria bacterium | reverse complement strand
CCCGATCCGCCAACCCCACGGTCAAGCCATCACGCCAGCAGATCAGCCACCGACATGCCGGCAAAGCCCGCCCGCTGGCGGAAGGCCTGGGTGGCCCGGTGGTCACGCAGCAGCAGCCGGTCGACCAGCGGCTGGGCGGGGGTGTGGTCGATGTGGATCAGCAGCACATGGCGCTGATCGCCTTCTTCATCCAGCCGGCCGCACCAGCCCAGCGCCAGCAGCTCGTCCAGCACCGGCTGCACTTGCAGCGGATCGATGCGCAGTTGCCCGGCCAGCGCGTCGGCACCCAGCCCGGGTTGCTCACGGCTGCGGGATTGGTTGAGCAAGCGCAGCAGCGCCAGCGCCAGCGCAAACTCTTCGCCAGGCTGGTCGGGCAGCCGCACCACCCGCATCGCCAGGCTGGGCGCGTAGGCCGCGATCACTGCGCCCAGCAGCACGATCACCCAGCTCAGGTAGATCCACAGCAACAAGATCGGCAAGGTGGCAAAAGCACCATACAAGACCGAGAACGTGGGCACCTGGCCCACATACCAGGCCAGCCCGCGCTTGGCCGCCTCAAAGCCGAGGGCGACAAACACCCCGCCGGCCAGCGCATGCGCCCAGCGCACATGGGTGTTGGGCACAAAGCGGAACAGCGCGGCCATGCTGACGGCCAGCAGGCCGAACTGGATCGAGCCCAGCAACAGGCTCACGCCGCCCGGCAGCTCATCGACCACACCCCGCGATGCCGACAGGGCATACGAGGTGATCGACAAGCTGGCGCCCAGCACCAGCGGGCCCAGTGTGAGTGCTGCCCAGTACACCAGCACACGCTGCGCCAACGGCCGGGGCCTGGGCACGCGCCAGATCGCATTGAGGGTGCGGTCAATCGTGAACACCAGCGCCAGCGCGGTGAGGCCCAACACGATCAAACCCACCGCACCCAGCTTGTTGGCCTTGCCGGCAAACTGGGTGAGCGCCAGCAACACCGGCCGGGCGATGTTGTCGGGCACCAGGCTTTGCAAAAAATACTGCTGCAAGGCCAGCTGAAACCGCGAAAACAGCGGGAAGGCGGTGAACAACGCCAGCATCACCGTCACCAGCGGCACCAGGCTGATCAGGGTGGTGAAAGTCAGGCTGCTGGCAGTAAGCGCCAGGTGGTCATCGCGGAAGCGCAAACGCAGCGTGCGCAAGGTGTCAAACCAGGGCCAGTGGCGCAGCGCATGGGCCAGGCCAGCCACCATCCGGGCAGGGCTCAAGCGGCGCTGGCCGGTGGTCGCAGGGGTTGAATTCATCCGTCTATGATGCCAGCCGTGATCAAAAACAGCCCTGAATTGCCCGTGGCGGCGCTGCCGCTGACCGACTCAAACAGGGGCTTGGCGGCCTCCCCGCATGCCTTTGTGCAAACCACCCGGGCGGTGGCCGTGGCCGCGCTGCTGGGGCTGATCGCCCTGGGCCTGGCCTGGGAGCTGTGGCTGGCGCCCACCGGCGGGCGCTGGCTGGCCTTCAAGGTATTGCCGCTGGTGCTGCCGCTGGCCGGACTGTTGAAGCACCGGCTGTACACCTACCGCTGGGTCAGCCTGCTGGTGTGGCTGTACTTCACCGAGGGCATCGTGCGGGCCACCGGCCTGCCCAGTGGGGCCGATGCCGGCATCGGCGTGGCACTGGCCTGGGCTGAGGTGGCGCTGTGCACCGTGTTGTTTGTGGCCTGCGCCGCCCACGTGCGCTGGCGGCTGCGCCATCCCAGCATCGCCACTGCGACCACCGCATGAGCGCTGCGGCACTGGTCACCGAGCTGCGCCAGCTGCTGGGCGATGGCCAAGTGTTGACCGAGGGTGACTTGTCGGCCTGGGAGCTGGATTGGCGGCGCCGCTGGCGCGGCAAGGCGCTGGCGGTGGTGCGGCCCGGCAGCACCGCAGAGGTGGCCAGCGTGGTGCTGGCCTGCGCCCGGCACGGTATTTCTATCGTGCCGCAGGGCGGCAACACCGGCCTGGTGGGCGGCGGTGTGCCCGACGCCAGCGGCACGCAAGTGCTGTTGAGCCTGGCCCGGCTGAACCGGGTGCGGTTGATCGACCCCGCCAACTTGACGATGACAGTAGAGGCCGGCTGCGTGCTGCAAACCGTGCAGCAAGCCGCTGCCGACGCGGGCTGGCTGTTCCCGCTCAGCCTGGCGGCCGAGGGCAGCTGCACGATAGGCGGCAACCTGGCCACCAATGCCGGCGGCACGGCGGTGTTGCGCTACGGCAATGCGCGTGAGCTGTGCCTGGGGCTGGAGGTGGTGACGGCCGCTGGCGACATCTGGCACGGCCTGACGGGCCTGCGCAAAGACAACACCGGCTACGACCTGCGTGACTTGTTCATCGGCAGCGAGGGCACGTTGGGCGTGATCACCGCCGCCACGCTCAAATTGTTTCCGCTGCCGGCCGCCAGCGTCACCGCGCTGGCCACTTGCAACACCCTGGCCCAATGCGTGGCCTTGCTCGGCCTGGCGCAAAGCCGGCTGGGTGCCGGCCTCACCGGTTTTGAAGTGATGAACCGGTTTTCACTCGGCCTGGTGCGCCAGCACTTTGCCCAGCTGGCCCAGCCGCTGCCACCCGCGCCCTGGACGGCGCTGCTGGAATTTGCCGATGTCGACGGTGAGGCACCCGCCCGCGCCCGCGTTGAGGCCTTGCTGGAGACGGCGCTGGATCAGGGCCTGATCGGCGATGCGGCCTTGGCCGGCAGCCTGGCCCAATCGGCGGCGCTGTGGCATTTGCGCGAGTCGATTCCGCTGGCGCAGAGCGAAGAGGGCCTGAATGTCAAGCACGACATCTCACTGCCGGTCTCGGCCATTCCGGCGTTTTGCGCGCAATGTGATGCGGCGCTGGAAGCGGCGTTTCCGGGCGTGCGCCTGGTCAACTTTGGCCACCTGGGCGACGGCAACCTGCACTACAACGTGCAATGCCCGGCCGGCGATGGTGGCGGTGAAGGTGGCAAAGCGGCGGCGCTTGATTTTCTGGACCGCCATGAACACGCCATCAACACCCTGGTGTTTGATGCGGTGATGGCGCTGGGCGGCTCATTCTCGGCCGAGCATGGCATCGGCGCGTTGAAGCGCGATGAATTGGCGCTGCGCAAATCACCGGTGGCGCTGGGCTTGATGCGGGCCATCAAGCAGGCGCTGGACCCGCACGGAAGGTTGAACCCGGGCCGGGTTGTTTGAGCGCTTTTGATCGCCCAAACCCAGCTGCAGCGCTCAGTGCGCCTGGCCCTTCAACGCCGCCGGCAGCGGCAATGGCATCACCTCGATGCCCTCTTCAGCCAGCGCGGCCCGCTCGTCGGCGCTGGCCTGACCGCGGATGCCACGCTGGGCCGTCTCGCCGTAGTGGATGCGGCGCGCTTCTTCAGGAAAGCGCTCGCCCACGTCTTCGGTGTTGCGCAGCACTTGCTGCACCGCTTTAAGCCACAGCGCCTGCATCTCAGGCGACGGCGCGCCGGCCGGGCCAGCGGCAGGCGGTGCCGCAGGGCTGGCCGGGCTGACTGGGCGGGTCGGACGGGCCTGCCCGGCCGGTGCGGCAGGCGCCGCATCGGCGGCCGGCGCCCGGGCACCGGACAGGTTGAGGCGCGGCGCGCTGGGCAGGCGGGTGACGTCGGTATCCCCGCACAGCGGGCAGGCTGTCAAACCCTGGTGGGTCTGGCTCAAAAAATCGGCCTCGGAGGCAAACCAACCCTCGAAGCCGTGGCCGTGCGTGCAGCGCAGATTCAACACCTTCATCGTGCGCGCATTATCGATGGGCCGCGATCAGATGCCCGGCACCCAATCGAGTGTCCACAGCCCGGCCCGCCATTTTTGCAACCACTGCAAGCCGACCAGGGTTTTGACATCGGTCAGCGCACCCTGGCTGGCCAGCGCGTCCAGCTGGGCCTCAGTGAGCAGGCACAGGTCAATCAGCTCACCGGCGTCGAGCTGACGCGCACCGGCTTGCAGGCCACGCGCAAACCAGATTTCAATGCCCTCGGTGGAATAGGCGCAGGCGTTGTGGATCAGGCAGGCCCGGGCCCACTCGGCGGCGCGGTAGCCGGTTTCTTCCGCCAACTCACGCTGGGCGCAGTGCTGCACCGATTCACCGGCGTCCAGCTTGCCGGCCGGAAACTCCAGCAGCACCCGGCCCAGCGGGTAGCGAAACTGGCGCTCCATCACCAGCCGGCCATCATCGAGCAGCGGCACCACCATCACCGCACCCGGGTGCACGATGTACTCACGGGTGGCGCTGCTGCCGTCGGCAAAGGCCACGGTGTCGCGCCGCACATCGAGAAAATCACCCTGGTAGACCGGGTCGCCGCCGGTTCGGCGCTCGATGAGGTGGTCGTCTGGGTGGTCGTCAGGCAAGCCAGGCATCGTCAGGCGGTAGCCGGTGGCATCAGGTGGCCAGGGCCCGCAGGATGGCGTCGCGGCAGATCGCCATCAGCCCACCCGGCAGCAGGCCAAAGCCCAGCACCGCCACGCCGTTGACGGCCAGCAGCGCGCTGATGCCACCGCCCTGCACCGGCCGTGACGCATCGGTGGGCTCATCAAAATACATCACCTTGACCACCCGCAGGTAGTAGAAGGCGCCCACCAGCGACAGCATCACCGCCACCACCGCCAGCACGATGTAGCCCGTGAGGTTGGTGGTGATCAGCGCCTGCAGAATCGCCAGCTTGGCATAAAAACCCACCAGCGGCGGCACGCCGGCCAGCGAGAACATGAACAGCGTCATGATGCCGGCCAGCCACGGCGCGCGCTTGGCCAGGCCGGCCAGGTCAGTGATCTCTTCACTCTCAAAACCGCTGCGCGCCAAGAACAGGATCAACCCGAAGGTGCCCAGCGTGGTGATCACATAAGTCACCACATAAAACATCGCCGAGCTGTAGGCATTGCCGGCCGACAGCGTATTGCCACTGATGACGCCGGCCGTCATGCCCAGCAGCATGAAGCCCATTTGCGAGATGGTGGAATACGCCAGCATGCGCTTCAAATTGCTTTGCGCGATGGCCGCCAGGTTGCCGATCACCAGCGACGCCACCGCCAGCACGATCAGCATTTGCTGCCAATGCACCGCCAGGCCCAGCATGCCTTCGACCAGCAGCCGGATGGTGATGGCAAACGCCGCCAGCTTGGGCGCACCGCCGATCAACAGCGTGACGGCCGTGGGCGCGCCCTGGTAGACATCGGGCACCCACATGTGAAACGGCACAACACCGAGCTTGAAGGCCAGGCCGGCCACCACAAACACCACGCCAAACGTGAGCACCGTGCCGTTGATGCGGCCGGTGGAAATCGCGTTGAAGACCTCGTTGATCTCCAGTGAGCGGGTGGCGCCGTACATCATCGACAAGCCGTACAGCAAAAAGCCCGAGGCCAACGCGCCCAGCACAAAGTACTTCATCGCGGCCTCGGTGGACACACCGTGGTCGCGGCGCAGCGCCACCAGCGCGTACAGCGACAGGCTCATCAGCTCCAGCCCCAGGTAGACCACCAGAAAGTTGTTGGCCGAGCACATCACGCAAATGCCCAGCAGCACAAACATCGACAGGCTGAAAAACTCACCCTTCAGCATGTCGCGGCTGGCGATGTAGGGCTGGGCATAAGCCAGCGTGACCATCACCGCCAGCGTGGCAAAAAACGCCAGCAAATGCCCCATCGGATCACCGACCATCATGCGCTGCATGCCGTAAACGGTGGCGCCGCCGTCGTAGTAAGCCCAGTACAGCACGGCCACCGCGCCCAGGCTGATTTGCGCCAACCAGAAGGTGGGGCGGCGTTTGGGGTCGGTGACAAACAAATCCACCAGCGCCACGGTGCAGGCCATCACCAGCAGCAGGGCCTCGGGGTAAACAACCAGCCAGTTCATTGGGTTCATGTTTTTTGGCGCCGGCTCATTGCAACTTGCTGGCCGCGACATGCTTGAGCAGCGCCGTTACCGAGACATGCATCACATCGGTGAATGGTTTGGGATAAACGCCCATCACCAGCGTGGCCAGCGCCAGCACCGCCATCAGGCCAAACTCACGGGCGTTCAAATCCGTCAAATCACGCACAGGGTGGTTGGTGACCGCGCCAAAGTACACCCGCTTGTACATCCACAGTGAGTAAGCCGCGCCCGAGATCAGCGCGGTGGCGGCGATGGCACCCAGCCAGAAATTGACCGATACCGTGCCCAGAATCACCATCCACTCACCGACAAACCCGCCGGTGCCCGGCAGGCCGCAATTGGCCATCGTGAAAAACAGCGCAAACGCGGCAAACTTGGGCATGGTGTTGACGACGCCGCCGTAGCTGGCAATCTCACGCGAGTGCACCCTGTCATACAGCACGCCGATGGCCAGAAACATCGCGCCCGAGACAAAACCATGACTGATCATCTGCACCAGGCCGCCCGACATACCCAGCTCATTGAATACGAAGAAACCCAGCGTCACAAAACCCATGTGCGCGATGGACGAGTAAGCCACCAGCTTTTTCATGTCCTGCTGCACCAGTGCCACCAAGCCGATGTAGACCACCGCGATCAGGCTGAGCGCGATGATGACCCAGGCATATTCACGCGACGCATCGGGCGCGATCGGCATCGAAAAGCGCAAAAAGCCGTAAGCCCCCAGTTTGAGCATGATGGCCGCCAGCACCACCGAGCCGCCGGTGGGTGCCTCAACGTGGGCATCGGGCAGCCAGGTGTGCACCGGCCACATCGGCACCTTGACCGAGAACGCCGCGAAAAACGCAAAGAACAACAGCGCTTGCTGGTGTAGGCTGAGCGGCAATTTGTGCCAGCTGGCAATATCAAAACTGCCGCCCGATTTGTAATACAGGTAAATCAACGCCACCAACATCAGCAATGAGCCCGCCAGCGTGTACAAGAAAAACTTGAACGCGGCATACACCCGGCGCGGCCCGCCCCAGACGCCGATGATGATGTACATCGGGATCAGCGTGGCCTCGAAGAAGACATAAAACAGCAGGCCATCGGCCGCGCAGAAAACACCCACCATCAGGCCGGACAGGATCAAGAAAGCGCTCATGTACTGCGCCACCCGCTGGGTGATCACCTGCCAGGCGGCCACCACGACGATGATGTTGATGAAGGCGGTGAGCAGCACAAACCACACCGAGATGCCGTCCACGCCCAGGTGGTAGCGCACATTGAAGCGCTCGATCCAGGCCAGATTCTCTTGAAACTGCAAAGCAGCGCTGGCATTGTCGAACCCGGTGATCAGCGGAATCGTGACCAGGAAACTCACCACCGCGCCAATTAGCGCCAGCCAGCGCGCGGTGTCTGGCCGGTCATCCCGGCCAATGGCCAGCAGCAGGCCACCAAAAACAATCGGCAGCCAGATCGAAACACTCAACAAACCCATGCCCATTTTATTATTCTCCGCCTGCGCCGATCAACGGCCGGCCAGGCCAGACAGCGCGGGCCACAGTTGCCAGGTGAGCAGGCCAAACACGCCCAGCAACATCACCAGCGCATACCAGTAAACATGGCCGGTTTGCACCAGCCGGGTGACATTGGCCAGCCCGCCCACCGCCCGGGCGCCGCCATTGATGATGACGCCGTCGATCAGGCCCATGTCGCCGCCCTTCCACAGGCCCCGGCCCAGCCCGCGCGCACCGACGGCCAGCACGTTCTCGTTGAACCAGTCGAGGTAATACTTGTTTTCGAGCACCTTGACCAGCGGCGACAAAGCCTTGCCGATGGCGGCCGGCACTGCAGGCATCACCATATAGAACAGATAAGCCATCACCACACCCGAGATCGCCAAAATGAAAGGCAAGGAGGCTAGTGCATGCAGCGCCATCGCGGCGGCGCCATGAAACTCGGTTGCCAGCGATTTCATGGCGGGATGCTGCGTGGCATTCACCGCGATGGAATCTTTGAAGAAATCACCAAACAGCATCGGCCCGATGGTGAAGTAGCCAATCACCACCGACGGGATGGCCAGCAGCACCAGCGGCAACCACACCACCCAGGGGGATTCATGCGGATGCTGGGCATGCCCATGCTCAGCATGGGCGTCATGCGCGTCATGCGCGTCGTGCGCTGGGTCAGCTTGCGGCGGAAATGGCTTATGGTGGAAGTTCTCCGGCCCGTGGAACACCAGAAAATACATGCGGAACGAATAAAACGCGGTGACAAACACGCCGATCACCACCGCGTAATAAGCCCAGTGCGCAGCCGGCAAGTGGCTGGCATGCACCGCCTCGATGATCGAATCTTTGGAATAAAAGCCTGAAAACAGCGGCGTGCCAATCAACGCCAGGCTGCCCAGCAGCGACGTAATCCAGGTGATGGGCATGTATTTGCGCAGGCCGCCCATG
>JANMKO010000363.1:0-2864 GCA_031372085.1 Betaproteobacteria bacterium | reverse complement strand
ATCTGCACCCACTGCGACAGCGTGCCCGGCACGGGGTGGCGCTCACGGTAGAACGCAGCGCTCTGGTGCGGGTTCTCGCCGTAGCGCATGTCCTGCACCTTGAGCAGTTGCAGGTTGAAGACCTCGGGGTACGGCACCAGTTGCGGCACGGCAGCGGGCCGGTCTTCGGCACCAGCGTCGAGTGCGCTCAGGTAGTTGCTGATCATGCCGTCGTAGGCGGCGGTGTGCGCAAACACCTTGCGCGCCAGGCTGAACCGGGTCTTGCGGCGCAACCCACCGGCGTCCAACGCGGCCAGCACCTGGGGGTAGTCGGCCGGATCGATCACCACCGCCACGTCTTGCCAGTTCTTGGCGGCAGCGCGCAGCATCGCCGGGCCGCCGATGTCGATGTTCTCGATCGCGTCGTCCAGCGTGCAGTCGGGCCGGGCGGTGGCCTGGGCAAACGGGTACAGGTTGATCACCAGCAGGTCGATCGGCTGGATGCCGTGCTCGGCCAACGCGGCCATGTGCGCCGGCACATCGCGCCGCGCCAGCAGGCCGCCGTGGATGCGCGGGTGCAGGGTCTTGACCCGGCCGTCCAGCATCTCGGGGAAGCCGGTGACCTCACTCACCTCGGTCACCGGCAGGCCGGCCTCGGCCAGCAGCCGGGCGGTGCCGCCGGTCGACAGCAGCCGCACGCCGCGCGCGTGCAGCGCCTGGGCAAAATCAACGATGCCGCTTTTGTCAGACACCGAGAGCAGGGCAGTGGTCATGGGGTCAGGGGGTCATGGCGCGGAGACGGTCACTTGATCAACTGGTGGATTTGCAGCTTGCGGCGCAGCGTGTTGCGGTTGATGCCCAGCCACTCGGCGGCCTTGCTCTGGTTGCCGTCGGCATGCTTCATCACCACCTCGAGCAGCGGCTTTTCTACCGTGCCCACCACCATCGCATGCACCGCGTTCGGCTCGGTACCGTGCAAATCCTTGAAGTACTGCTCCAGGCTGTCGCGGATGCAGTCTTCGATGTCCTTTTTGCTCATGCTTGTCGTTCAAGGAGATCGTCGTTGGCGGCCGGGGTGATGGCCGGGCCGATGTCGGAGCCGCTGGCCGGCATCCAGCGCTGCTGCTCGGCCAGTTGGCCAAAGTAGTCGGTCACCGCCGCCACCTGGCGCGCGCTGTCGTCCAGCAGGTTCATCGCGCTGCGAAAAGCCAACCCGCCGGGCAGGCCGCGCACCGCCCAGCCGATGTGCTTGCGCGCGCTGCGCACGCCGGTGGGCTCACCGTACAGCGCGTAGTGCTCATGCAGGTGGGCCACCAGCCACTGGCCCACGTCCAGCGTGGCGGGCGGGGCCAGCCACTGCCCCGTGGCCAGGTGGTGCGCCACCTCCCGAAAAATCCACGGCCGGCCCTGCGCCGCGCGGCCGATCATCAGCGCGTCGGCCCCGGTGGCGGCCAGCACGGCAGCGGCCTTGGCGGGGCTGTCGATGTCGCCGTTGGCCACCACCGGCACCCGCACGGCGGCTTTGACGGCGGCCACGGTGTGGTGCTCGGCCGTGCCCAGAAACCCTTGCTCGCGCGTGCGGCCATGCACCGTGAGCATGGCCACGCCGGCCGATTCAGCGGCCCGCGCCAGCGCCACCGCGTTGCGCTCGGACTCACACCAGCCGGTGCGCATCTTCAAGGTCACCGGCACGCCGCGCGGCGCGCACACGGCCACCACCGCCTCGACGATGGCCAGCGCCAGCGGCTCGTCGCGCATCAGCGCCGACCCGGCCCATTTGCTGCACACCTTCTTGGCCGGGCAGCCCATGTTGATGTCGATGATCTGCGCGCCACGGTCGATGTTGTAGGCCGCCGCCTCGGCCAGCATGGCCGCGTCGGTGCCGGCAATCTGCACGGCGATCGGGCCGGGCTCGCCGCTGTGGTCAAGCCGGCGTGAGGTTTTGAGCGAGGCCCACAAATCCTTGCGCGAGGTGACCATCTCGCTGACGGCATAGCCCGCGCCCAGGCGCCGGCACAGCTGGCGGAACGGCCGGTCGGTCACGCCGGCCATCGGGGCGACGAACAGCCGGTTGGGCAGGGTGAAAGGGCCGATCTGCATGGCGTGGGGGGCGAGAGAAAACGCGGCGAGCTGCTGAAAATAGAGGCAGCAGTATAGCGGCGGGTGCCATCGGCACCGGGCCTGGCCGGGCCGGCCTGCGCGGCGCTGGCCGGCCTATGATCCCGACCGATGGAAGCCTGGATCGATCTGCACCTGGCCGCACTGCTGGCGGCGCTGGCCCTGCCCCGATTCGGCCTGAGCACGGTGTTTGTGGTGGCCCTGGTGTCGGCCACCTTGCTGCCGCTGGGCTCGGAGCCGGCGGTGTTTGGCCTGGTCAAACTCAACCCGTCGCTGTTCTGGCCGGCGGTGCTGGTGGCCACGCTGGGCAATACGCTGGGCGGGGCGATCACCTGGTGGATGGGCTACGGCGCTGAGTGCGCTTACGAGCACGTGACGCACAAAACGACGCAGCAAGCCACGCATGCCCGTGCCCTGCAGTGGCTGCGGCGCTTTGGCGCCCGGGGCTGCCTGCTGTCATGGCTGCCGGTGGTGGGCGACCCGCTGTGCGCCGTGGCCGGCTGGCTGAAGCTGCCGTTCTGGCCCTGCGTGGCCTACATGGCCGTCGGCAAGCTGGCGCGCTACATCACGATGACGGCCGGCCTGCTGTGGCTGTTTCCGGGCGCTGCGGCTTGAGGCCCGGCGCCGCCTGACCCCACCCAAACCCACCTTTCGGGGGTGGGGCGTGGTGTGCCGGGGCGGGCGGGCGGGCCACAGAATGCCTGCACCCACCCTGCTGCCGCGCGCCGCCACCAGCGGCCACCGCCCACCACCATGCCCACCCACAC
>JANMKO010000300.1:0-2552 GCA_031372085.1 Betaproteobacteria bacterium | reverse complement strand
GACCGAGGCGTGACCATTCGGATAG
Source organism: Betaproteobacteria bacterium (assembly GCA_031372085.1). Lineage (GTDB taxonomy): Bacteria > Pseudomonadota > Gammaproteobacteria > Burkholderiales > Burkholderiaceae_C > Pseudaquabacterium. The sequence continues at coordinate 2,527 of JANMKO010000300.1, read as the reverse complement.
CCGGTGTATTTGCGATCAAAGTAGCCGGGCTGGATCATCCCGGTGATGCGGTTGAAGTAGTGCATGTAGTCGTGATAGAACTCGCTGTTCGTGTCGTGCCACAGCTTGTAGTTCGTATTCACCACGGCCTTGTGGTAGTGGAATACCTCCAGCGGCATGCTCAGGTTTTCGTCCAGCATGCCCATCGCGTCGCCGATGAATTCAGCCAGCGTGCCGCTGTTGTCATCGACGTTGACCCACACGAAGCCGCCGTAGCCGATGGAGGTTTTGACCTCGCGCAGGCCGGCGTTTTCACAACCAAAGCGCTCTTGATAGCCCTGCTTGGCGCGTGAGATGTCGATGCAGTCACCCTTGGCGTTGAACGACCAGGCGTGGAAGATGCAGGTGATGCGCTTGGCGTTGCCCACCGGCTCATAGAGCAGCGTGTTGCCGCGGTGCGGGCAGATGTTGTAGAAGCTGCGCACGGTCATGTCTTCACCGCGGATGACGATCAGCGGTGCGCCGCTCGGGTGGTTGAAGGTGCGGTAGTCGTAAGCACCTTGCAACTCGGATTCGTGGCAGGCAATGATCCAGGCCTTGCCGAAGATCTTCTCCTGCTCTTCGCGAAAAATCTGTTCGCTAGTGTAGATCTCGGTGCTGACGAAATGCGTGTCAGGGAAATGGGGGCGCTCTTTCCACTCGGTTGAATTGCGCGACATAGAACTGTCTCCGTGGTTTGCAAGGGCAGTCGGGTGCAAGCTGCCCGCGCTGCGTTTGGGGTGCTGCTCGGGGTTGCTGAATGCACGCTCCGTGCCCGCTTTGATCTGCGCCGTGTTCAGGCCGCTGGCCGGCATCTCGACGGGTTTCCCCAGGGTTTGCCTTTAGCGGTTTGAGGGACTCGCGTTTCAAAGCGAAACCTCTCGTCGTTTCTTATCGAAACCTGATCCGCCCCGGGGTGGCGGCGTGCTGCGACCGCGTTCGCGCCAATGTCGACTGCTGCCTGCGAGTGCGCGCTGCTACGGCCATCGCGCCCCCTGCCCGGCTGGGCAGACGCCAGCCGCGTGGCATCAAGCTTGCTGATCAACTGTCGTCGCGCCGCACAGTTTTTTGGCTGGATATCGCGTCACCGCACGCTCAGCGGCCCCCTAAAAACGATGGCAAACCCCGAAGTCTGGCTGCACAAACTGATGCCGATGTTGCGCTGGTGGCCGATGGTCAACCGGCGCAGCCTGCGGGCAGACCTGATCGCCGGCCTGACGGGCACCATCATCCTGGTGCCGCAGGCGGTGGCCTACGCCAGCATTGCCGGCCTGCCGCCCGAGTACGGCCTGTACACGGCCATCGTGCCCGTCATCATCGCCGCACTGTTCGGCTCGTCGCTGCACTTGGTCTCTGGGCCCACGGCGGCGTTGTCGATCGTGATCTTCGCGACGATCAGCCCGCTGGCCGCGCCCGGCAGCGCTGCTTACATCCAGTACGTCGTCACCCTGACCTTTCTTTGCGGCGTGTTGATGCTGGTGATGGGCTTTGCGCGCCTGGGCTTTCTGGTCAACTTCATCTCGCACAGCGTGGTGATCGGCTTCACTGCGGGCGCTGCGGTGCTGATCGCCACCAGCCAGCTGAAGAATTTCTTCGGTGTGTCGGCAGCGGCCAGCGCATCGTTCATCGAAACCCTGTTGCGCTTTGCGCACGCCCTGCCACAGGCCAACCCCTACGTCATCAGTGTCGGCCTGGTCACCTTGGGGGTGGGCATCGCCACGCGAAAGTATTGGCCGAAGCTGCCGCACATGATCAGCGCCATGCTGGTGGGCAGCGTGTATGCGGCGGTTCTGCAGAACGTATTTGGCGATGGCAACAGCAACGGCATCGGGATCCCAATGGTTGACGCCATCCCGCGCAGCCTGCCGCCGCTGTCGATGCCGGCGCTGTCGATGCAGACGCTGCGCGACTTGGCGGCCATTGCGCTGGCGCTGACCATGCTGTCGCTGACCGAAGCCATTGCCATCGCGCGCGCCGTGGCGCTGAAGTCGGGCCAGCGCATCGACAGCAGCCAAGAGTTTATCGGCCAGGGCCTGGCCAACCTGCTCGGCAGTTTTGCCTCGGGCTATGTGTCAAGCGGCTCGTTCACCCGCAGTGGCGTCAACTACGCCGCCGGGGCTAAAACGCCGCTCGCGCCGGTGTTCTCGGCGTTGTTTCTGGTGCTGACCCTGCTCGCGTTCGCGCCGCTGGTGCGCTTTCTGCCGATAGCGTCAATGGCAGCGATCCTGCTGATGGTTGCTTACTCGCTTGTCGACACGCATCACATCATGACGATCATGCGCACCAGCCGCGCCGAAGGCGCGATCCTGTTGGCCACCTTGCTCGCCACGCTGTTTCTGCACCTTGAATTCGCCATCTATGTCGGCGTGCTGTTGTCGTTGATGGTGTTTCTTGAGCGCACCGCACGGCCGACACTGCGCAACGCGGTGCCCGCGCCGGGCGTGGGCAGCTACCACTTCATCGCGCAGACGAACGAGCCTGACTGCTGCCAGTTGAAGATGGTGTTCAT
>JANMKO010000288.1:0-2502 GCA_031372085.1 Betaproteobacteria bacterium | reverse complement strand
TCGGCGCCGATCAAGCCGGCGAGGCCGTCGGCCAGCAACTGGTCGAACCGGGGCGCGGGGCGGCCGCGCCAAGTGGTCGGCGCAACAAAGGGCGGGCCAATGTTCAACGTTGCGGACTCGAAGCGCGCGCGCAGCCCGGGCACCGGCCCGTCGGGCTCGGCCAGGGACCTGATGTCGCGCACTTGCGTGCTGTTCCAGTAACGGTCGAACACGGCCGCCAGGTCTGGCAGCACGGCGCCGATGGCCAGCGCGTCGAAGTCGATGAAATTGGCGCCTGCGTCACGCTGGAAGTAAGCGTCGGCCAGGTTGCGCCCGCCCACGATGGCCATCGCGCCATCGGCGATGAACAGCTTGTTGTGCATGCGGTGGTTCAGGCGCTGGAAGTCGCCAGCCATCTGCATCCAGCGCCCGACGCTGCTGCCACGCGCGCCGGCAAAGGGGTTGAACAAGCGCACCTGGGCACCGTCGTGGGCCGCCAGGCCGAGCAGCAGTGGGTCCATGCCCGCGGTGTAGTAGTCGTCGATCAGCAAGCGCACGCGCACGCCGCGCAGCGCGGCGTCGCGCAACTCGCGCAGCACCTGGCGCCCTACGGTGTCGTCGGCCAGGTGATAGACCTGCAGGTCGATCGAGGCTCGGGCCTGGCGGATCAGGCTCAGGCGGGCATCGAGCGCCAAGCCGGGGTGGGCAAGGCCCAGTACGCCGGTCGAGCCGTGGCCCCGCAGGCGTTTGAACGCCCCAGCCGCGATGGCGCCCAGCGGCGTGTGGGCGCTGGCCGCGATGGCCAGGGTCGGCGACGGGGGCTCTGCCAGTGGCGGCAGGCTGGCGCATCCGCCGAGCACCAGGGCCAGCAGCAGGGCGAGCAGATGCCAAGGCAACAAGGGCAAGCCGAAGAACATGGGCGAAGATTCTCGACGCGACCGGCCTGGCTTGCAATCGCGCCCCGATTGCCAAGCCCGAGGCGAAGCGCGTGAACGGTGCCCTCTTCTCGCAAGCGCAAGCACCTTAGGCGCGAAGCTCGAGCGTCAGCCCGGCGGATCACGTGCGGGCTCACGTTCCGGGCCATTTGCAAACCGTCGTCAGGGCCTTCGGACCGGTACGCGGCGACGGCTTGTGAGCCAAGTTGCCGCCGAGTACGTCACCTTAGGTCCATTCAGTGTTTTTCGAGTGTCTTCTCAAAGAACTTCACGACTTATGAATCGAAGCCAACATGAAACGCCGCCCGATCAAAGCCCACCGAGCTGGTGCAGATTGCAGAGGCAATCGATGCGAGCGCATCGCTGCAGGGTAGGCAAAAAGCAAGACCTGACCCCGAAGCCTTGACCCCGAAGCCCCGAAGCTGCGCTGCCCCGAAGCCACCCGGCTTTTTGACCCCCCGGCATGACACCGCCGAAGCTGGCAGCCAACGGCAGGGTGGTGGCCAGCGGCCTGGTGCGCATCACCGCCAACCGCAACAATGCGATGGTTTGCGTCACACCGCCGCGCCTGATTCCATGCCGCCAACCGGGCACCCACCATGCACCGCCAAATCCTGCTCAACGCTTTCGACATGAACTGTGTCGGCCACATCCAGCAAGGGCTGTGGACCCATCCGCGCGACCAGTCCACCCGCTATTTGGACATCCACTACTGGACAGCATTGGCCCAAACCCTGGAAGCCGGGCTGTTTGATGGCCTGTTTCTGGCCGATGTGGTGGGCGTGTACGACGTCTACGGCGGCAATGCCGACGCGGCGCTGCGCGGCGCGGTGCAGGTGCCGGTGAACGACCCGATGCTGCTGATCCCGGCGATGGCCGCCGCCACCACGCACCTGGGGTTTGGCGTCACCGCCAACCTGGTTTACGAGGCGCCCTACCTGTTTGCGCGCCGCATGTCCACGCTCGACCACCTGACCAAGGGCCGCCTCGGCTGGAACATCGTCACCGGCTACCTCGACAGCGCCGCCCGCGCGGCCGGCTTTGCCACCCAGCCGGCGCACGATGACCGCTACGACCTGGCCGACGAGACCATGGCGCTGGCCTACCAACTGTGGGAGCACAGCTGGGACGACGACGCGGTGCGCGCCGACCGCGCCAGCGGCGTGTACGCCGACCCGGCCAAGGTGCGGGCGGTGCACCACCACGGCAAGCAATACAAAGTAGACGCGATCCACCTCAGTGAGCCGTCACCGCAGCGCACGCCCGTGCTGTACCAGGCCGGCTCGTCAGCGCGTGGCCGGCGCTTTGCCGCCCAACATGCGGAGTGCGTGTTCCTCAACGGCCAGAGCGTGGCTGGCGTCAAGGCCATCATCGATGACATCCGGGCGCTGGCGGTGGCCGGTGGCCGCGCAGCCACCGACATCAAGGCCTTTCTCGGCATCACCGTGGTCACTGCACCCACCGAGGCCGAGGCACGCGACAAGTTTGACGATTACCGGCAGTACGTCAGCAGCGAGGCCGCGCTGGTGCATGCCGCCGCATCGCTGGGCGTGGACCTGGCCCGGTTTGACCTGGACGAACCGGTAGA
>JANMKO010000271.1:0-2165 GCA_031372085.1 Betaproteobacteria bacterium | reverse complement strand
TTGCCGGTGTAGTCGGCCTTGGTCGCGCTGTTGGTCAGGCGCGCATGCACATAGCTGGCGCGCAGCGTAAATAAGCCCAGCGGCGCCGTGGCGCCCAGTGCCCAGTTGCGCTGCTCGCGGGGGGTTTGCTTGCTCACATGCACCAGGCCAAACAGCTTGACCGGCCCGGTGTCGAAGGTGGCGCCCACACTGCTGACCCGGAACTTGTCACCGGCCAGCGTGTTGTCGGTGTCCGACAGCGACGCCGCCACGTCCAGCGCGCCGGCGGCATAGCCGATGCGCCCCGCCACATGCTTGCCGGTGCTGCCCTCACCGGCGGCCACCATGGCCTGGCCATACACACCGCCCAGCGTGGCGGGCAAAAAGTAGCCCACCGAGTTGTCGGATCTCACCACCGTCTTGGCGCTGCTCGACAGCCCGTCAAAGCCGTAGACCAGGTTGCTGGCCGCGCCCACGCCGTTGGTGCCAAAGGCGTTGAAGCGGCTGATGTTCCAGAAGGTGGGGCTGTAGTCGCGGCCCAGGCGCAGCTCACCCAGATCGGTGCGGATCAGGCTGACGGTGGACCGGCGGCGGAAGTCGAGGCCGGCGCCGGTGTCGGGGCCGAGTGCGCCCTCCAGGTGAAAGCCGGCCAGCAGGCCGCCGCCCAAATCTTCAGTGCCACGAAACCCCAGCCGGCTGGTCTGCAGGCCGTCGATGCTTTGCAGCCGCAAGGTCTTGTTGCCGCCTTTGATCTGCTGCACGCCCACATCGAGCACGCCGAAGATGGTGACGTTGGACTGGGCAGCAGCAGCGCCGCTGAAACCGGCCAGGGCAGCCAGGGTGGTCGCGCTGGCGGCCAGGGCTCTCAGCGTCTGGCGGTGGGGTTGCGTGTTCATCGGGGGGTCTCCTGAATAGGCGGCTTGGGGCCGTGGGTGGTGCCCGCCGCGCACGGCGGCGGCCGGCCAGCCGGCTGGGCCAGCCACCGACGCACGGGGCGAGGTGATGTTGCGGCCCGAGGCTGTCGTTCGGCTGTCCGGCGGATTGGGGCAAACCATAGGTTGGCACTGGGCCGGCGCGCGGCTTTGCGCGGCAATGGGCGGCAGCGGGCTGGTAATGTGCAGGGGTGAAGTTGCTGCTGATCGAAGACAACCCGGTGCTGCAGGCCACCTTGCAACGCTCATTTGAGCGCCGGGGCATCAGCGTGCTCACCTGCGGTGACGGGGCCCGCGCGCTGGCCCGCTGGCAGGCCAGCCTGCCCGATGTGGTGCTGCTGGACTTGAGCCTGCCCGGCCGCGACGGCCTGGACGTGCTGGCCGACGCCCGCGCAGCTGGCCTGACAACGCCGGTGCTCATCCTGACGGCGCGCGGCACGGTGGGCGACCGCATCCTGGGCCTGAACACCGGCGCCGATGACTACCTGCCCAAACCGTTTGATCTGGACGAATTGGAGGCCCGGGTGCGGGCGCTGGCGCGGCGCGGCGGCAGCGGCGTGGCGGGCGCGGGCGGCCAGGCAGGCGGCGGCACCGGGCGCTTCGAGGCCCTGCGCTTCGGCGGCTTGCAGGTGGCGGCCGATAGCGGCGCGGTCTACCACCTCGGCGCGCCGATGGAGCTGGCCCCGCGTGAATCAGCGCTGCTGCGTGCCCTGCTGGCCCGGCCCGGCCAGGCGGTGCTCAAAGAGCGGCTGTTCGAGTGGGTGTTTGCGGGCGAGGCCGGGGTGCAGCCCGATGCCATCGAGGTGGTGGCCTACCGGCTGCGCAAAAAGCTGGCCACCACCGGTGCCCGGCTGGTCACGCTGCGCGGCCTGGGCTATTTGCTGCAGGCCGCGCCTTGACGGCCCGGCTGCGGCGGCGGCTGCCGGGCGGGACGATGCGCAGCGGCCTGCCAGGCTTGGCGATGCGCCGGCTGCAGGGCTTGTCGATGCGCAGCCGGTTGCTGCTGGGCATCCTGCTGCCAGTGGGCCTGCTGGTGTCGCTGGACACCTGGAGCGTCTACCGCCAGGCGCTGCGCGCGGCCGACACCGCCTACGACCGCACCCTGCTGGCGTCGGCCAAATCGATTGGTGAGCTGCTGGACGTGGCCGGCCCGCGTCACTCACCGCGCCTGCTGGCCAGCGTGCCGTACTCGGCACTGGAGCCGTTTGAGGCCGACAACCGCAGCCGCATCTACTTCAAGGTCAGCGGTTTTCA
>JANMKO010000249.1:0-4713 GCA_031372085.1 Betaproteobacteria bacterium | reverse complement strand
CTGATCGCGATGGCAGGCCGGGCGGGGGTGGCGCTGACGCTGGACGATCTGGACGCGGTGGCGCGCCGCGTGCCGGTGCTGGCCAATCTGTTCCCCAGTGGGGACCGGCTGATGGAAGATTTTTACTACGCCGGTGGCCTGCCGGCGCTGATGCAGCGCATTGCCGGCCAGCTGTCGCTGGAGGCGTTGACCGTCACCGGCCGCACGCTGGGCGACAACATCGCCACGGCCGAGGTGCTGGACGACGAGGTGATCCGCCCGCTGGCCCGCCCCGTCAGCGCCAACGGCGCGCTGGCCGTGCTGCGCGGCAACCTGGCGCCCGACGGCGCGGTGATGAAGGCCAGCGCGGCCGATGCGCGGTTCTTCCAGCACCGGGGCCGGGCGCTGGTGTTTGATTCACCGGCCGAGATGAACGCCGCCTGCGCCGACCCGGCCTTGGACGTGGACGAGAACACCGTGCTGGTGCTGCGCCATGCCGGCCCGGTGGGCGCGCCCGGCATGCCCGAGTGGGGCAATTTGCCCATCCCCAAAAAACTGCTGGCGCGCGGCGTGCGCGACATGCTGCGCTTGTCTGACGCCCGCATGAGCGGCACCCACTACGGCAGTTGTGTGCTGCACATCAGCCCCGAGGCGGCAGTGGGCGGGCCGTTGGCCCTGGTGCGCACCGGCGACGAGATCGCACTCGATTTGCCGGCCCGTCGCCTCACGCTGTGTGTGCCCGACGTTGAGCTGGCGCGCCGCCGCGCCGCCTGGGTGGCGCCGCCCCGGCCCGTCACACGCGGCTACGTCCGGCTGTACCAAGACCATGTGACGCAGGCCCACGAGGGCTGCGACTTTGATTTTCTGCAAGGCCCGGGGCTGACGCCCGAGCCGGTGATTTATTGATCCGGCAGCGCTGTTCTGTGCTTGCGCTGGTGCGTTTTTGATTCGTTCGTCCGATTGACCGGCCGCAACAGACTGGCCGGCTTTGTTGCTAAAAACCCCAGGAGACCACCGTGAACCGCATTGCCCACCAACCCCGTTCGCCGTTTTGCACGCCGTTCCGGCTTCAAGCCCTGGCCTGGGCGGCGCTGGCCGCCGTGGCCTCGTCAAGCGCCCAGGCCCAGCAGGCCACACCGGCCGCCCGCGCCGACGACGACAAGGTTCAAGAAGTGACGGTGACGGCCACGCGCCGCGCCGAGCCGCTGCAAAAAGTGCCGGTCGCCGTCTCGGTGGTGGGCGGTGAAGACCTGGAGCGGGCCAACCGCAACACCCTGGGCGCGATCGCCAGCCAGGTGCCCAGCGTCAACTTCCGCACCAATGCGTCCAACAAGGACACCACCTTGTTTGTGCGCGGCGTGGGCACGATCTCCACCTCACCGGGGGTGGAGCCGACGGTGTCTACCGTGGTCGATGGTGTGGTGCTGGCCCGGCCCGGCCAGGCCACCCTCGATCTGCTGGACGTTGACCGCATCGAGGTGCTGCGCGGCCCGCAAGGCACTTTGTTTGGCCGCAATGCGTCGGCAGGCGTGGTGAGCATCATCTCCAAGGCGCCAAGTGCGGTGCTGGAGCGCTACATCGATGTCTCGTACTTCGGCGGCAATGAGCGGCGGCTGCGCGGCGGCATCTCGGGTGAGCTGTCGCCCGGCGGCGCTCGCGGCTCGCTCACCGCGCTGGTGGGCCAATACGACGGCAATGTCAAAAACGTCTTCAATGGCGAGAAGGTCAACGGCTACGACAAAAAAGGCCTGCGCGGCAAGCTGGAGTTCAACCCCAGTGCCGTATTGAAGGTGACGCTGGGCGCCGACACCCTGCAGTCGGCCGACACCGTGCCCACCGGCGTGGTCACGCGCACCAGCCTGATCGCCTTCCCCAGCGGCGCGGTCAGCAACTTCCCGGCCTTTGCCGCCGCGCTGGCACCGGTGGTGGCCAGCGCCGAGAACCGGCAGATCAACAGCAACTTCAAAACCCATGTCGATGACACCAATGCCGGCGGGTCGGTGACGGTGGACTGGGGTCTGGGCGGCGGCCGCACCTTGACGTCCATCACCGCCTACCGCAGCTGGGACAACCAGCAGTTTCAAGACGGTGACCGGCTGGCCGCGCCCACGAGCGCCTTTGCGCAATCGCACGACACCGGCAAATTGAAGTTCAAGCAGGCCACGCAAGAGCTGCGCATCGCCTCACCCGGTGGTGAAACCATCGATTACGTGGCGGGGCTGTTCATCCTGCAAAGCAAGAATGACGAGGTGTACCGGCGTGATGTGCGGCGCATCCTGTCACCGGTGCCGCCGGCCGTGATCACGCAAGACGACAACGGCGTGGCCGACTACGGCACCAAGACCAAGAGCTACGCGCTGTTTGGTGAGGGCACGCTGCGCTTTAGCCCGGCGCTGCGCGGCGTGCTGGGCCTGCGCTACACCGACGACGAGCTGGAGTTCCGCCACCAGCGCACTTCCACCCAGGCGGCGGCCTTCCCGGGTGTGCAGCCGGCGGTGGCCAATACCGGGCGCACCAGCGCCAACGGCACCACCGGCCGCATTGGGCCGCAATTCGACTTTGCGCCCAATGTCAGCGGCTATGCCACCTACTCCAAAGGCTACAAGGGCCCGGCCTTCAATGTGTTTTTCAACATGTTGAACCGCGACACGCTGGCGATAGCACCCGAAACCTCGGATTCGTATGAGCTGGGCCTGAAATCCACGCTGCTCGGCAGCAAGCTGCGCCTCAACGTGGCCGTGTTCTCCACCCAGTACAAAAACTACCAGGCCAACTTTTTTGACGTGGTCTCGGGCGCGGTGGTCACCCGGTTGATCAATGCCGGTGCGGTGTCCACCAAGGGCGTGGAAGTCGATTTTGTCGCCAAGCCGTTGGCCGGGCTCACCGTCTCGGGCGCAGTGGCCAACATCAAGGCGCAGATCGACAACTTCAATTGCCCGGCGGGCGCGGCGGCCAGTTGCCAGGTCAACGGCAAGCCGCTGCCGTATTCACCCGACTGGAAGGCGTCGCTGCAAGGCAGCTACCGCGTCAACCTGGCCAACGGCCTGGGGCTGGATCTGGGCACCGACTACACCTGGCAAAGCCAGGTGCAATACGACATCGGCCAGTTTGCCGACACCGTCCAGCCGGCCTACGGTTTGTGGAACGCCACGGTCTCGCTGTCCAGCCCGGGCGCCGGCTGGCGCATCTCGCTGCTGGCCAAGAACCTGACCAACCAGAGCCATGCCTCGTTCCTGGGCCGGGGCGGCGCGTTTGTCAACCGGGCCGTGCCGCGTGACGACCAGCGCTACTTTGGCGTCAACTTGCGCTACGACTTTTGAACAGGGGCGCCCCACGATGAATGCCTTCAAGCAACTGCTGCAAGGCGCTGCCGGCCACAAGCCGGTGGGCACCTGGATCATGTCGGCCAGCCCCATCGTGGCCGAGGCCATCGGCCTGGCCGGTTTTGACTGGGCGGTGGTCGATATGGAGCATTCACCGCTCGGCATCTCCGACGTGGTGCACCTGCTGCAAGCGGTGGCCGGCACGCCGATGGCCCCGGTGCTGCGCGTGCCGTGGAACGATGCCGTCACCCTCAAGCGGGTGCTCGACGCCGGCGCCACCACCGTGCTGGTGCCGTTTGTACAAAACGCCGATGAGGCGCGCCGGGCGGTGGCCGCCACGCGCTACCCGCCGCAGGGCATCCGGGGCATGGCGGGCATGAGCCGGGCGTCACGCTTTGGCACCACGCCCGACTACCTGACCACCGCCAATGCCGGCCTGTGCGTGATCCTGCAGCTGGAGACGCCGCAGGCGGTGGCCCAGCTGGAGGCGATTGCGTCGGTGGACGGGGTGGACGCGCTTTTTCTCGGCCCGGCCGATCTGTCGGCGGCGATGGGCCATGTCGGCCAGCTCACCCACCCTGCGGTGATGGCGGTGCTGGCCGATGCGGTGCAGCGCTGCCACGCGCTGGGCAAGCCGGTGGGCATCGTGGGCGGCACCCCCGAAGTGGTGGCCGAGTACCGGGCGCTGGGCTTTGATTTTCTGGCGGTGGCGTCTGATCTGGGGCTGTTGATGAAGGCGGCGCAGGCGGCGTCAGCGGCCTTGCGCGCGCAGGGCAGGCCAGGCGGGCAGGGCGGGCCGGGCGGGCAGGGCGGGCATGGCGCGCAGGCGTCGCTGGAAATGCCGGCGCCGCCGGCCGGATCGTCCAGCGGTTACTGATTTGGCCGCCGTTGACCTGGCCGGCGTCGTCAAAAGCTACGACGGCAAAACCACTGTCATCCACGGCGTGGACTTGCAAATCCGCCACGGTGAGTTTGTCGTGTTTGTCGGCCCGTCGGGCTGCGGCAAAAGCACCTTGCTGCGTTTGGTGGCGGGGCTGGAGACCATCACCGGCGGCACGGTGGCCATCGACGGCCAGGTGGTGAATGCGCTGCCGCCACGCCACCGCGACATCGCGATGGTGTTTCAAGACTACGCGCTGTACCCGCACAAGACGCTGTTCGAGAACATGGCTTTCGGCCTGCGGCTGCGCAAGACGCCCGAGCCTGAAATCCAGCGCCGGGTGGCTGAGGCGGCGCAGCTGCTGCACATCGAGCACCTGCTGGGCCGCCGGCCGGCCGCGCTGTCGGGTGGCCAGCGCCAGCGCGTGGCCATCGGCCGGGCCATCGTGCGCCAGCCCAAGGTGTTTTTGTTTGACGAGCCGCTGTCCAACCTCGATGCCCAGTTGCGCCAGGAGATGCGCACCGAGATCAA
>JANMKO010000245.1:0-3453 GCA_031372085.1 Betaproteobacteria bacterium | reverse complement strand
GCCGGCCTGCTTGGCCATGTTGACCAGCAGCGCCACATTGCCGTTGGACAGCGTGGTGGTGACAAACCGGGTGCGCAGGCGGGCCAGCCCGGCCACGCTGTCGGGCCAGGGGGCCAGGCGGTGCCAGGCGCGGTTGAGTTGGTCACGCTCGTCGTCTGGCAAGGCCAACAAGCCGAAGCGCGGCAGCAGCCTGTCCAGGATCTGGCGGTGCAGGACGTCGATCGTGGTCCACGGCAATTCACCGCTCGCCACCCGGGCCATCGCCGGCTGGTAGCCGGCACGCCATGCGTCCGCCAGTGCCGGCCAGTCGGCCACCACGCCCAGCCGCCGCTGCAAGGCCTGGCCCTCGCGGATCAGTGAGCCGCGCCAGTCCACCACGGTGCCGAAAATGTCGAAGGCGAGGGCGCGGATCTCGGGCGCGGCGGGCGATGTTTCGGCGGTCATGGCGAGTTTGGGGCGGATGTGGGGGCGGATGTTGGGGCGGATGGTGGGGCGGATGTTCGGGCGGGGGTTGAGGTGCGCAGTGGCGCGGGTGTTGGCCTGCTCAGCCGGCCTCTGGCGTGGCCGATGATGCCGCAGCCGATCACGCTATGCTCGACGGCCCCCTTGAGAAAACCGGAGACCCTGATGTTCGAGACCGCAACCGCCGGCAGCCTGCCCAAGCCGGCCTGGCTGGCCGAAACTGAAAAGCTCTGGCCCACCTGGCGCGCAGACGGCGCCGACCTGGCCCAGGCCAAGCTGGACGCCACGCTGCTGTGCATCAAGGCCCAGGAGGACGCCGGGCTGGACGTGATCGGCGACGGCGAGATGTCGCGCCAGCACTTTGTGCACGGCTTTCTGGCCCAGGTTGAGGGCATCGACTTTGTGCACAAGGTGGAGATGGCCATCCGCGACGGCCGCTACAAGGCGATGGTGCCGCAGGTGGTGTCGGCGCTGTCGCTGAAGGGCCGTGTCCATGCCACCGAGGCGCGGTTTTTGCGCGCCCACACCTCCCGCAAGATCAAGTTCACGCTGCCCGGCCCGATGACGATTGTCGATACCGTGGCCGACCGGTTTTATGGTGACCGCATCCAGCTGGCCTACGCCTTTGCCGAGTTGCTGAACCAGGAGGCGCTGGCGCTGCAGGCCGACGGCGTGGACATCGTGCAGTTTGATGAGCCGGCCTTCAATGTCTACCTGGCCGACGCCGCCGACTGGGGTGTCAAGGCGCTGCAGCGCGCCGCCCGCGGGCTGACTTGCAAGACGGCGGTGCACATCTGCTACGGCTACGGCATCGCCGCCAACATCGACTGGAAAAAGACGCTGGGCGACGAGTGGCGGCAGTATGAAAAAGTGCTGCCGGCACTGGCCGCCAGCACGATCGACCAGGTCAGCCTGGAGTGCATCCACTCGCATGTGCCGCCCGACCTGATGGCGCTGCTGGCCGGCAAGGACGTGATGGTGGGCGTGATCGACGTGGCCAGCGAGGTGGTGGAGACACCCGAAGAAGTGGCCGACACCATCGGCCGGGCGCTGCAATTTGTGCCGCGTGACCGGCTGATCGCCTGCACCAACTGCGGCCTGGCGCCGATGTCGCGCGCGGTGGCCCAGGCCAAGCTGGTGGCGCTGGTGCAGGGCGCAGCGCTGGCGCGGCAGCGCTACGGGGCGGGTTGACCCGGCCAGGGCGGCGGCACATCGCCTCACCCATGCCGATGTTGCCCAGCCGGCGGGCCACCAGCGTGCGGCCATCGGCAGCGCTGCGGTGGCGCACGCCGCAGCGCCACCTTCCACCGCCCGCAGCGCGCTGGCGCCGCTGTCTGCACCGTCCAGGCAACACGCATAGCCGTCGGTTTGCGCCGTGGCCGGCGTGGCGGCCTGGGTGGGTTCCAGCCCATCGGCAAAGCTCACCCAGCCAGCGCTGCGCCTGCGGTGAGCGCCAGGCCAGCCGGCCGCGCCCGTTTACCCCCAGCACGCCGTGCCCGCCCGAAGCCGGCCTGTTGAGCCACGGCCAGAAGCAGTGGCTGGAGATCGGCATGCTGCGGATGCAAGCGCCCGGGCTGCTGCTGGATGAGGCGATTGCCGGCATGCGCCGGCGCTGTGGGACATGCGGCGGCGCAAGGGCGGCAACCTGTCAGGCGGCCAGCAGCAGCATCTGGCAATTGCCCGGGCGCTGGTGACCGAGCCCAAGGTGCTGCTGCTCGACGAGCCCACCGAGGGCATCCAGCCGTCGATCATCCGCCGCACCCCGGCTGGCGCTGCTGGACAGCGGCACCCGCCACGCCATGGCCACCAATGAGCGGTCGCACCATGCGCCCAAATCGTCGGCCGACTACGCCCGGCTGTGCCATCCGGCGGGCTGCGGCTGCTGCGCCTCGGCCAAATCGACCAAATCAGCCTGTCGCGGCGCCACACTGAAGGCGGCCAGCAGCAACAAGGCATTTCCCAGCAAGCGGCCCTGGATGATCAGCCACTGACGGGCTTGGGCGCTGCGCGCTTGCGGGGCGGTTTGCGCGTTGCTGCACTCACGCCAGTGGCGGCGCCCAGCATGTCGCGCAAGCGGTCTTGCGGGCTGGCAGATTTGTCCAGCGTTGCATCCAGACGCCCGGCCAGCGCGTCGATATGGGCCCGCATCAGCCGCTCGGCCAGTGCACTGTCGCCGATGGCCAGCGCGTCGACGATGGCCTCATGGTCGTGGTTGGACACCTGGGCTTCGCGGGTCGATTGGTACAGCGCAGACACCAGCGTGGTGCGGGCTGAGAGGTCGATGACCATCGCCGTGAGGAAGCGGTTGCCCAGGCAGTCGGCCAGGCAGACATGGAAGTCGGCCAGCAGCACGCTGCGGGCGCCGGCGTCTCCATCGACGATGGACTGGCGTTCGTCCGCAACATGTTTGCGCAACCGACGGATGGCCGACTGCAGCGGCTGCCCGGCGTCGCGCAGCATGCCGGGCTCGATCACACGGCGTGCCGCATACGTCTCGCGCGCCTCTTCAAACGACGGCTCCACCACATACCAACCGAAGCGCGAGCGCACCTCGACAAAGCCGCGCGCCCGCAGTTGCATCAGCGCCTCGCGAACCAGGGTGCGGCTGACGCCAAACAAATCCGCCAGGTCTTGCTCGCCCAGCCGCTCGCCGGGCGGCAGCTTGCGGGCCAGGATGGCGTCGATGACGCGCTGGGCGATGTTGGCTTTGGTGATCACTTTGGTGGTGGCGGCAAACGGGGCGCCGATTGTCACGGCGCCGCCGGCCTGGACATCAAGCCCGTACGGCAGCCGGCACCACGCGTGGGCGCAGGGTGGACAACACCAGATAGCTGGCCCCGCCGATGGCCACGCCGAAGAACCAGCCGTAGGTGCCCCACCAGCTTGGCAGCAAGGTGGTGAAGTTGGGGAGCACGGTGGAGAACAGCGCGCCGGCGCCGGTGGCCAGCAGGGCATTGATGTTCCAGCCGCCCTGGTAGCGGTACTCCCCCT
>JANMKO010000241.1:0-6754 GCA_031372085.1 Betaproteobacteria bacterium | reverse complement strand
GCACGGATCAAATACGGGCGGGTGGACGTGCCTTGCTCGTCCGGGGCGGCCGGTTTGCTCATGACCAGCGCCTATTTGCGCATCACCTTCTCGGACGGCGTCAGCGCCTCGATGTAGGCCGGGCGCGAAAAGATGCGCTCGGCGTATTTGAGCAAGGGGGCTGCGTTTTTTGACAGGTCGATGCCGTAGTAATCCAGCCGCCACAGCAGCGGGGCGATGGCCACGTCGAGCATCGAAAAATCGTCGCCCAGCATGTATTTGTTCTTCAAGAAAATCGGTGCCAGCTGGGTCAGCCGCTCGCGGATCTGTGAGCGGGCTTTCTCCAGCAGCTTGTCGTTGGCCTTGCTGCCGCTGCGGCCCTCCAGCAGGTTGACGTGGGCAAACAGCTCTTTCTCGAAGTTGAACAAGAACAGCCGCACCCGGGCCCGCGCCACCGGGTCACCCGGCATCAGCTGCGGGTGCGGAAACCGCTCATCGATGTACTCATTGATGATGTGCGACTCGTACAGGATGAGATCGCGCTCGACGAGGATCGGCACCTCGTTGTACGGGTTCATCAGCGCGATGTCTTCGGGCTTGGCAAACAGATCAACATCACGGATCTCAAAATCCATGCCCTTCTCGAACAGCACAAACCGGCAGCGGTGTGAGTAGGGGCAGGTGGTTCCGGAATAAAGCACCATCATGGTGGTGGGCTCCCAAAGAGGCAGGTTCTACAGCAGATTCTTGAGCGGGCGCTCAAAAAACAAATGCGCGCAGCGGGCCGCCAGCGGCACCTGCTGCGCGCGTGGCCTGGCCCGTCACCAGACGGCAGCCGGGCCAGCGAGTGCGTTTACTTGATGTCTTTCCAGTAGGCCGCATTCATGCGCCAGGCGATCACCGTGAAGATGGCCAGAAACAACAGCACCCACACGCCCATGCGCATGCGCTGGGTTTGCCCCGGCTCGCCCATCCATTGCAGATAGGCCACCAGATCGGCCACTGCCAGGTCGTAGTCGGCCTTGTTCAGGCTGCCGGGCTTGCTCAGCTCGAAGCCCTTGAACACATGGCTGGTCTTGGTCGGGTCATGCGGGTCTTTTTCGTCTTCAAACAGCGCCCGCTGCTCACCTTGCAGCTCCCACATCACATGCGGCATGGCCACCGCCGGGTAGACCAGGTTGTTCCAGCCGGTGGGCCGCGCCGCATCGCGGTAAAAGCCGCGCATGTACGTGTAGAGGTAGTCGGCACCCGAGCCGTTGGCACCGGCGCGTGAGCGGGCGATCACGCTCAGATCGGGCGGCTGGGCGCCAAACCACTCTTTGGCATCTTTGGCGCTGATGGCCACCGTCATCAGGTCGCCCACCTTGTCGCCGGCAAACACCAGGTTTTTCTTGATCTGGTCGTCGGTCAGCTCGATGTCGCGCAGCCGGTTGTAGCGCATGTACGCAGCCGAGTGGCAATTGAGGCAATAGTTGACAAACAACTTGGCGCCGTGCTGCAGCGCAGCCATGTCGGTGATGCGGTCTTTGGGGAACTTGTCCCAGGCCGGACCACCCTCGTTGGCCAGCGCCGCTGTGGGCATGCCGGCGTAAAAAGCCAGTGCCGCCATCAAGCTGAGGAGGATTTTTTTCATGGTCTGTGGCCCTGGCCTCAGTGCGCCGCGAAGGTGACGCGGTCGGGCACTTGTTTGAAGGTGCCGATGGTGCTCCACCACGGCATCAGCAAAAAGAAGCCGAAGTAAAACAAGGTGCCGATCTGCGCGATCAACGTGCCCACCTCTGACGGCGGCTGGATGCCCAGGTAGCCCAGCACTGCAAAGAACACCACGAAGATGCCGTACATCACCTTGTGCCACAGCGGCCGGTAGCGGATCGACTTGACCGGGCTGTTGTCGAGCCAGGGCAAAAAGAACAGGATGATCACCGCCCCGCCCATCACCACCACGCCCCAGAACTTGGCATCGAAGGTCTTGAGCAGCGCGATGCCGACGATCACGCCCACCGCAATTGCGATGCGCGCCCGCCCCTTGACGCCCAGCAGCGAGACCAGGCCGGCAATGGCAGCCAAAACAGACAGCACCGTGACCATGCCGTCATTGGTGGCGCGCAACATCGAGTAGTACGGGGTGAAATACCAGACCGGGGCAATGTGCGCCGGGGTCTTGAGCGGATCAGCCGGGATGAAATTGTTGTATTCCAGAAAGTAGCCACCCAGCTCGGGCCCAAAAAACAGGATGGCGCAGAACACCATCAGGAACATCGATACCGCAAAGATATCGTGCACCGAGTAATACGGGTGAAACGGGATGCCGTCCAGCGGCACGCCCCGGGCGTCTTTCTTGGCCTTGATCTCGACGCCGTCCGGATTGTTTGAGCCCACCTCATGCAGGGCGATGATGTGGGCCACCACCAAGCCCAGCAGCACCAGCGGCACGGCGATGACGTGGAAGCTGAAAAAGCGGTTCAGCGTCGCGTCGCCCACCACGTAGTCACCCCGGATCAGCAGCGCCAGATCAGGCCCGATGAAGGGCACGGCGGCAAACAGGTTGACGATCACCTGCGCGCCCCAGTAGCTCATCTGGCCCCAGGGCAGCAAATAGCCCATGAAAGCCTCGGCCATCAGCGCGAGAAAAATCGCGCAGCCAAACACCCAGACCAGCTCACGGGGTTTGCGGTAGCTGCCGTAGATCAGGCCACGGTACATGTGCAGATACACCACCACAAAAAACGCCGACGCGCCGGTGGAATGCATGTAGCGGATCAGCCAGCCCCAGGGCACGTCTCGCATGATGTACTCGACCGAGGCGAAGGCCATGCTGGCGTCGGGCTTGTAGTGCATCACCAGAAAGATGCCGGTGACGATCTGGATCACCAGCACCAGCAGCGACAGTGAGCCGAAGATGTAGAAGAAGTTGAAGTTCTTCGGCGCGTAGTACTCCGACATGTGGTCTTTGAACAGCTGGGTGGCCGGAAACCGGTTGTCCACCCAGGTCATCAACTTCACGCCCACCGGGGCATCGGCCGGGGCCGTCTTGAAATCTGCCATGTCTTGACCTCAATACTTGGAAATTGGCTCGGGCCCAGGTCTACCGAGCGTCGGGCTTAGAGGGTGTTGAGCTTGACCGGGCAGTGCGCCAAGCGGCGGCTGATGCAGACGCAAAGCGCGCCGTCATGGCGCGGGCCATGACGCACATTTGCAACGACGAGCAGGCGGCTTTTGGCGTGCTGAGCGGGCATGGTTTCAGCCTCTCAGGCTTTTTTGTCCTCGCCGATCAGCAAGCGCGTGTCGGACAGGTACACATACGGCGGCACTTCAAGGTTGTCGGGCGCGGGCTTGTTCTTGAAGACGCGGCCGGCCATGTCAAACGTCGAGCCGTGGCACGGGCACAAAAAGCCGCCTTGCCAGTCATCGGGCAGCGACGGCTGCGCACCGGGGGTGAATTTCTCGCTCGGCGAGCAACCCAGATGCGAGCAGATGCCCACCACCACCAGGTACTCGGGCTTGATCGAGCGCGCCTCGTTGCGGGCGTAGGGCGGCGTCAGCTCATCGGGCTTGCGCTTGGAGTCGGGGTCGGCCAGTTGCGGGTCGATCTTCTTCAGGCCGGCCAGTTGCTCGGGCGTGCGGCGCACGATCCACACCGGTTTGCCGCGCCACTCGACCGTCATCATCTCGCCGGGTTTGAGCCCGCCGATGTCAGCCTCGACAGCCGCACCGGCGGCCTTGGCACGCTCGGAAGGGGTGATGCTGGCGACAAACGGCACCGCCACCGCCACCGCGCCCAGTGCACCGGCGCCGGCCGTGATGGCCACCCAGGTGCGTCGGCCTTGGTCGACCGGGCCTGCGGGGCTGCCTTGGCTGACATGGCTGGCGTGGCTGGCTAGCGCGGCGGGGCGGTCACTCATGAAAATCCTCTTGATTTGCAGCCGTCTGCGCGGCTGGCAGGCAAGCCGGCGGGCGGCGCACAGACGGTGAATGTTCTCAGGGTCAACCCGTGATTCTAGCCGACGCCATCGGCCCCATCGGCACAGGGGCGCTGCGGATTGACGCTGCGGCCCGGTGATCGATACTGCCGCCCGGCTGCCAACCTGGCCGCCCCCCTGAAAACCCCGAGGAGTACAACAATGAGTTTTGCCAGCGAGTTCAAAGAGTTTGCGTTGAAGGGCAATGTGGTCGATCTGGCGGTGGGCGTGATCATCGGCGCGGCGTTTGGCAAGATTGTCGATTCGATGGTCAAAGACCTGATCATGCCGCTGGTCAATCTGGCCACCGGTGGGCAGATCGATTTCTCCAACAAGTACCTGGTGTTGTCGGGCACGGTGCCGGCCGGCGCCGCGCTGGCCGAGGCGCAGAAGGTCGGCAATGTGTTTGCCTACGGCAACTTCATCACGGTGGCGATCAACTTCGTCATCCTGGCGCTGGTGATCTTCTTGATGATCCAGCAGATCAACCGCCTGAAGCGCAACGAGCCGGCGCCCGCGCCGGCCGCGCCGCCGCCCACGCCAGAGGACGTGCTGCTGTTGCGTGACATCCGCGACGCGCTGAGGGCGCGCTAGCCTGCGGCTCAAGCGCGGCCGGCGGCGGCCGATAAACCGGGGGTAAAGAGGTAAAACGCGACCGCCTCGCGGGCCCGCCCTGGGCCTGCGGCGCGGCGCCACCCCATGGACCAGACCCTGCCGCCCCGCCTGCCCGCCAACCTGGAAAGCGCCGTCCAACGGGTGCGCATGGCCGCGCGCACCGCCGCCGAGCACACGGTGGACAGCCTGGGCCTGGCCGCGCTGGCCACCCACCAGGTGCTGCAGCGTGATGCGCTGCTGGGCGCGCAATACGAGCTGAACCGCAAGCTGGCCATCTTTGCGCTGACCTTCAACGAGACACTCGACACCGACGTGGCACGCCAGGCCGGCACCTTGTTGCCCACGCCGGGCCCGGCGGTGACGCCCGACAGCCTGGTGGCAAGCTGGGAATCGCTGACGCTGGTGGACGACCATGAGGTCGAAATCCACATCTCGGCGGATCGTTTTGCGCTGGAGATCACCCACGCCTGCGAGTGGGAGATCCGCGAACTCGACGCCTACATGGGCACCTTGCTGGGCCTGGGCGCGGCCGACCATGACCGCAACCCGCTGCGCGCCGAGGTGGTGGGCCAGGCCATGATCCGTGCGGTCGAGGCGGTGTCAGACCGGCCCGAGGTGCGCAAGGTGCTGAGCACCGAGATCGGCCGCTCACTGGCCCACGCGATGCGCCAGACCTACGGCGACATGGTGGCCGACCTGCGCCATGCCGGCGTGCGGCCGGTGGGGCTGATGGTGCGCCACACGCCGCTGCGCGGTGCGTCGGTGCACGGCGGTTTGCCCGCTGACAGCGGCCACGGCGTGGCGCCGGTCGGCCATGACGCATCGGCGCACGGCCGGTATTCGGGCCATTCGGTGCCGTCGGGGCATTCAGCAAGCGCGGCATATGCCACGCAAAGCCCCGGGCGCGGCGGCTTTGCCACGTCCACCCGCAGCGGCGCTGGCCACAGCCTGGGCCGGGTGGACGCCGAGATGATGTCGCTGATCCGCCGCCTGTCGCAAGGCGCAATCGATGGCGGCGGCTTTGACGGCGGGCACGGCGCGGGCAACGGCCTGGGCTACGCACCGCACGGCGGTGCCCACCACCCCGGTGCCCACCCCGGCAGCGCCGGTTTTGACGCCACCCGCAGTGTCGGCACCCCCCTCGGCGCCCGGCTCATCGCGCCCAACCAGATCCTGGCTTACCGGGACGAGCTGCGGCAGGCCGCCACCGGCGCGCTGGACCACATGGTGATCGACGTCATCGCCGGCCTGTTTGAGCAGATCTTGTCGGACGCCAAAGTGCCGCCGCAGGTGGCGCGCCAAATTGCCCGGCTGCAGTTGCCGGTGCTGCGCGCCGCACTTGGCGACAACCGGTTTTTCTCGTCGCGCCGGCACCCGGTGCGGCGCTTCATCAACCGCATCGCCTCACTCGGCACGGCGGTGGACGATTTTGACGGCGACGAGGGCCAGGCCCTGCTGGCCCAGGTGGCCAGCCTGGTGCAAGAGGTGGTGGACGGCGACTTTGAGCAAATCGAGGTCTACGAGCAAAAGCTGCAAGCCCTTGAAGCCTTTATTGCCGACCAGGCCCGTGCCCGCATGTCGGCGTTGGGTGCGGCCGACGTGCTGCTGGGCCGCAAGGAAGACCTGCTGCGCGTGCAGCAGCGCTTTGCCCAAGAGCTGGACGGTGCGCTACAAGGCCTGCCGGTGCCCGACTACCTGCGCGAGTTTCTGGCCAGCACCTGGAGCCGGGCAATCGCCAGCGCGGCCCAGGACATCGGCGGTGACGCCGCGTTGACCGAGCGCCTGCGCGACGCCGGCCGTGAGCTGGTGATGAGCGTGCAGCCCAAAGGCACACCGGCGCACCGCCAGGCGTTTTTGCGCAAGCTGCCGCAGTTGATGAAAGACCTGAACCACGGCCTGGACCGCATCGGCGTGCCCGAGGCCGTGCGGCGCCAGTTTTTTGCCCAGTTGCTGCCGGCGCATGCCGAATCGCTGAAGGGCCAGTCGCTCAGCATCCTGGAGCACAACCTGTTGCAGCGCCGGGTGGACGGCGCGCTGGCCACGCCCGTGCCCCGGCTGGCCGATCTGCCGGCAGCCGGCGCGGCGTCGGCGCACAGCACCGGCGCGGCCGTGCAGGCGCTGGCCGGCCATGCCATGTTCACCCCCGACGAAGCCCGGGCCGTCGGGCTGATCGACGATGCGGCGGTGGATTGGGCTGGCGC
>JANMKO010000240.1:0-6012 GCA_031372085.1 Betaproteobacteria bacterium | reverse complement strand
AGCAAATCGTGCGCGCCGGGGCCGGCAAAGCGGATCTCGTCGCGCAGCACCGGCACGTCGCGCCGGGGCGGGTCAATCCGGTTGCGCAGCGCCTGGTGGCGCAGCGGCGCGGCGGCGGCGGGCGCATCGGCCAGCCGGGGCTCACGGGCGGCGCTGCCGACGCTGCGCAAGCCCGGGGCGGCCGAATGGGGGGACGCCGGCACACCAGACGGCATGCCAGACAGCACGGCGGCGCCGGGCCGGTGGGCGGCCGGCAGCAGCGCGGCGGGCAAATCAGACCCCGCTGCCGACGCCTGCGCCGGTGCCTGCGCTGCGTGCTGCGTGATCTCGGCCTGCCGGCGCTTGAGCATTCGCTCACGCACATAGTCTTGAAAGGTGAGCGTGCTCATGCCCAGGGTTTCAACATCCCGGGCCACGCTGGCTTGCAGGCCGGGCTCGGCCAGCGGCGGCGGGCGGCCGGCGTCTGCCGCCCCGTCCAGGCTGGGGTCGTGCCGGGCGGGCGGCCGGGGGTCAAAGCGCTGCACCAGCTTCTCGCCCCGGGCGGCAATGCGCTCGGCCTGCGTGGCCGGGCGCGCGGTGGGCGGGTTGGCGGGCGGGGGCGCGGCCAGCAGATGCACGGGCGCGGCAGCGGCTTGGGCCGGCGCCCGCACCCGCTCGGCCTGGTCGGCCGCCTGCTCGATGCGGGCCAGGCCGTCGGGCGCCAGCGCCAGCACCTCCACACCGTCGGCGCACGGGCGGGTGGACAGCACCACCGCGTCGTCGCCCAGGGCCTGGCGCACCAGGGCCAGGGCCTCGCGGGCGGTGCGGGCGGTGAAACGTTTGACATTCATGCCGTGCCTCCAATGATCGAGCCGATCCGGATCGAATGCGTCTCAGGAATCTCGCTGTGCCCCAGCACCTTCAGGCGGGGTGCGGCGCGTTTGAGCAACCGGGCCATCGGCACCCGGATCGCGTCGGGCACCAGCAGGCAGGCCGGCTGGCCCAGGTCTTCCTGCTTTTGCGCCGTCTTCGCCGCCTCGCGGGTCAGCGTGTCGGCCACGCCGGGGTCTAGCGCGGCGCCGTGCGGCGAGCCCAGCGCCTGGCTCACCAGCCGCTCCAGCTCGGGCTCCAGCGCAATCACGTCCAGCTCTTTGGTGGGGCCGTAAATTTGCTGCACGATGGCCGGCGCCAGATGCACCCGGATGCGGCGCGCCAGCTCGGCCGGGTCGCTGACGGTGCCGCTGCCGCTGCCGGCAAACTCGGCGATGCACTCGACGATGGAGCGCATGTCGCGGATGTGCACGCCCTCTTCCAGCAGCAGCTGCAAGACCTTCTGCACGGTGGCGATTCCGACCATTTTGGGGATCACATCCTCGATCAGTTTGGGGGCTTGTTTGGTCACATGCTCAACCAGTTGTTGGGTCTCGATGCGGCCCAGCAGGCGGGCGGCGTTGACCTGCATCAAGTGTGAAAGATGGGTGGCCACCACGGTCGCGCAATCAACCACGGTAAATCCATTCATTTGGGCCATGTCGCGCTGGCGTTCTTCGATCCAGGTGGCGGGCAGGCCAAAGGCCGGATCGACCGTCACCGTGCCGGGCAATTTCACCGTCGCGCCGCCCGGGTTGATGGCCAGCAACATGCCCGGGAAGGCCTCGCCCTCGCCCACCACCGCGCCGCGCAGCAGCACCCGGTAGGCGCTGGGTTTCAACTCCAGGTTGTCGCGGATGTGCACGGCGGGCGGCAAAAAGCCCACTTCTTGCGCGAACTTCTTGCGCACGCCCTTGATGCGGCTGAGCAAATCCCCCTGCCGGGCTTTGTCCACCAGCGCGATCAGCCGGTAGCCCACCTCCAGGCCCAGCGTGTCCACCGGCAGCAGGTCGTCCCAGCTGGCTTCGGCATTGGCGGGTTGGGCGTCGGGCGGCGGGGCTGGCGGTGCGGCCCGGGCCAGCGTATCGCGGCGCTTGACCCACCAGGCCAGCGTGCCGATGGCCGTGCCGATGAGCAAAAACACCAGGTGCGGCATGCCCGGCACGACGCCCAGCACGCCCACGATGCCAGCGGTGATGCCCAGCGCGCGTGCGCTGCCAAACACCTGGCTGCCGATCTGGTTGCCGATGTTCTGCTCTTTGCCCACGCGCGAGACCACCATCGCCGCCGCCACCGAGATCAGCAGCCCGGGGATTTGCGCCACCAGCGCATCGCCCACCGCCAGCAGCACGTAGCGGTCAGCGGCGTCACCGGCGCTCAGGCCGTGGCTGGCCACGCCGATGATGAAACCGCCCACCACGTTGATGGCCAGAATCATCATGCCGGCGATGGCGTCACCACGCACAAACTTGCTGGCGCCGTCCATCGAGCCAAAAAATTCGGCCTCTTCGCCCACCTCGATGCGGCGGCGCTTGGCCTCTTTCTCGTCGATCAGGCCGGCGTTCAGGTCGGCGTCAATCGCCATCTGCTTGCCGGGCATGGCGTCCAGGGTGAAGCGCGCACCGACCTCGGCAATGCGCTCGGCGCCCTTGGTGACGACGATGAAGTTGATTACCACCAGGATGGCAAAGACGATCAGCCCGACGGCAAAGTTGCCGCCCACCAGAAAGTGGCCAAAGGATTCGATCACCTTGCCGGCGGCCGCCGCGCCGTTGTGGCCCTCCAGCAGCACCACCCGGGTGGACGCCACGTTCAGCGACAGCCGCAGCAAGGTGGTGACCAGCAGCACCGTGGGGAAGGCGGCAAAGTCGAGCGGGCGCACCATCTGCGAGGCCACCATCATCACCATCAGCGCCAGCGCGATGTTGAAGGTGAACAGCAGGTCGAGCACAAACGGCGGCAGCGGCAGCACCATCATCGCCAGCACCATGACGATGAAGACCGGCGCGCCCAGCGATTTGAGCAGCGTGGCGCCCAGGCCCAGCCGGGCAGCGGCCTGGCTGGCCAGGCGGCTGCCGAGCAGGGCTTTGAGTGGGTCGATCAGGGCATTCATGGCTCAGCCGGTCTCGGCTGGGTATCGGCCACCGCCGGGTCCAGATCGGCCGGCACATCGATAGTCGGCAGATCGGCCGGCATCGCCCCCTGGCCAGCCATCGCGGCGCGCAACTGGTAGACATAAGCCAGCACCTGGGCCACGGCCGAGAACAGCCGCGCCGGGATCTCGTGGTCCACCTCGGTGTGGGCAAACAGCGCGCGGGCCAGCGGCGCGGCCTGCAGCACCGGCACTCGGTGCTGGGTGGCCAGCTCGCGGATCTTGAGCGCCAGCAAATCGGCGCCCTTGGCCACCACCCGGGGCGCGGCCATGCCGGCCGGGTCGTACTTCAGCGCCACCGCGTAGTGGGTCGGGTTCATCACCACCAGGTCGGCGCTGGGCACGGCCGACAACATGCGCTTTTTGGCCATCTCGCGCATGCGGGCCCGGATGCGGCCCTTCACCTCCACATTGCCCTCGGCCTCTTTTTGCTCTTGCCTGGCCTCCTGGTGGCTCATCTTCAGCCGCTTGGCCAGCATCGCCCGCTGCAACGGCACGTCGATGGCGGCAAACACCACCAGCAGTATCAATAGCAGCGCCAGGCCGTTGACCAGGGTGCGGCCGGTGTGCGCCAGTGCGGCCGGCAGCGGCAGCGCCAGCGCATCATGGAATTGCGGCAGGTGGGTGACCAGATAGGCACCGCCTATCAGCCCCAGCAGCAGCGCCAGGCCGCAGGCCTTGGTCAAGTCACCCAGATGCTGGCCCGACAGCATGCGCGCCAGCCCGGCCAGCGGATCGAGCTTGCCGAAGTTGGGCAGCAGCGGCTGCAGGGTGAAGTTCCAGCCGCCCGAGGCCAGGCTGGCGCCCAGCGCCAGCAACAACGATGCCCCGCCCAGCGGCAGCAGCACCGCCAGCCAGGCCCAGCTCAGGGTGGCCAGGCGCTGCGTCAGCACGCCGGGCTGGGCCAGCATCTGCGCATCAAACAGCAGGCCGGTGGCCAGGATGCGGGCCAGCCAATCCCCCAACCGGGGCAGCAGCGCCACCAGCAGCGCACCGCCTGCGCCGACCACCAGCAAGTGCGCCAAATCACGCGAGCGGGCCACCTGGCCCTCACTGCGGGCCTTGCGGATCTTTTTGGGTGAGGCGGGTAAGTGGCGGTCTTGGGCGTCGGCCATGCGTCAGTGGGGCGTTGATAGCGGGCGATACAGGCCCGTGCCCAGCGATGGTGCCGCGCCGCCGGCCCGGTGCTAGGCCCGAAAAGGCCGGCAAAGCGGGGGTTATCGGCCGGGCGCGCCGCCCCTTGAGGCCG
Source organism: Betaproteobacteria bacterium (assembly GCA_031372085.1). GTDB lineage: Bacteria > Pseudomonadota > Gammaproteobacteria > Burkholderiales > Burkholderiaceae_C > Pseudaquabacterium. The sequence goes on along the minus strand of JANMKO010000240.1, from coordinate 1,762 downwards.
GCGCAGGGCTTAAACGCGGATGAAGGCGGTGATCCACCGCCAAATCGTTTTTCGCTCAAGTTGTGGGCCGCTTGTCCCGATATGCCGACGAGGAACGCGCCGAAGGTGCGGCCCGGCCCCCGACACAGCCGCCCGCCCCCCGCAGCCCCACGACACACCGCCCGAGCAACACGCCCCCAAGGATTCGAATCATGGCCATCAACATCACGTCCCTGACCACCGCCGACATCGCCGCGCTGAGCACCGCCCAGATTGGCGCGCTGTCGGTGGCCGAGTGGATGGCCTTCTCGGCCGACCAGATCCTGGCGTTGACGCCAAACCAGATCCCGGTGATCTCGGCGGCGGGCCTGGGGGCGCTGTCCAGCACCCAGATCAACGCCTTTGAGGCCAGTGATTTCAGCCTGCTGAGTACCCGGCAGGTCAAGGCGCTGTCGGTGGCCGGGGTGGCGGCGCTGGACGCGGCCGATTTTGGTGCGCTGTCGGGCGCGCAGTTCAAAGCCTTGACCACGGCGCAGATCCGGGCCATTGACAGCAGCGTGCTGAGCTCGTTTGACGAAACCCGGCTGAATGACCTCACCACGGCGCAAGTGGCCGGTTTGAGCGCCACCCAGCTGGGCGACCTGTCCGCCACCCAGTGGCATGCCTTGACGTCGCAGCAGGTGCGTGGCTTGAGCACAGCGCAAATCGCCAGCCTGGGCACCGACGACCTGAATACCTTGACGGAGGCCCAGGTGCAAGCCTTGAGCAGCGCGCAGATCGCCGCGCTCACCACCCACCAGATCAGCAACCTGCTGACGGCCGACCTGGCCGCCCTGAGCAGCGCCCAGCTGCGGGCGCTGTCCACCCAGAACCTGGCCGCGCTGGGCAGCGACGCTGTTGCCACATTGAGCTCGGCCCAACTGGCCGCCCTCAGCTCGGCGCAGCTGCGCGCCATCGAGACCGCCGACATCGGCGCCATCGGCAGCGCCGCGCTGGCCGGCCTGGGCAGCACGGCGGTGGCGGCGCTCAGCGCGGCGCAGCTGGCCGCCCTGGGGTCTGACCAATTGCAGTCGCTCGGCAGCGCCCAACTGCGCGGCCTGGGCAGCGGCCAGATCGCGTCACTGAGCACGGACACGCTCAATGCCCTCACCAGCGACCAGTTTCGTGGTTTGACCAGTGGCCAGATCGCCGCGCTCAGCACCGCCCAGGTGAACAGCCTGGAGCTCGAAGACCTGGCCGCCCTGGGCAGCGCCCAGCTGCGTGGCCTCAGTGCGGCCAGCATTGCCGCGCTCAGCAGCGCCGAAGTGGCCACGCTGAGCGCCCCCCAGCTTGCCGCGTTCACGTCCAGCCAGATTCGTGCCATCGAGACGGCGGACATCACCGCCATCAGCACCGGCACGCTGGCCGCGCTGGGCAGCGCGCAGATCGCCGCACTCAGCAATGCCCAGCTGGGCGCGTTGACGTCGGACCAGTTGCAAGCACTGAGCTCGGCGCAATTGCGCGCCTTGAGCACGGCGCAGATCAACGCGCTGGCCACCGACGACCTGAACACGCTCACCAGCGCGCAATTCCAGGCTTTCAGCTCGGCCCAGATGGCCGCGCTGAGCACGGCGCAGATGCGCAACCTGGAAAGCGCCGACCTGGCCGCCTTGACGACGGCTGAAATCCGCGGCATCAGCACCGCCGGCATGGCCGCACTGGACAGCGCCCAGGTGGCCGTGCTCAGCGCCACCCAGCTGGCGGCCCTGACATCGGCCCAAGAGCGCGCCATCGATGCGGCCGA
>JANMKO010000205.1:0-5035 GCA_031372085.1 Betaproteobacteria bacterium | reverse complement strand
GCGGCCGCCAGCGCCAGCCCCAGGGCCCATCGCCGTGCGGCGCAAAAGCCGCCGCTCATTGGGCCGCCACCTGGGCAGCGGCGGCGGCAGCGGCAGCGGCAGCGGCGGCAGTGGCAGCGGCGGGCGTGGCATTGCCGCCGTCCTCGGTCTTGACGCGGTATTTTTGCGCCAGGGTGCGCACGGCGCGGGTGCGCAACTCGGCCATCGTGGCGTCGGTCCAGTCTTGCAGCAGCACACCGCGCAGCGCCTCAAACTGGGCCGGCCGGGGCGCGCTGACGGCGTCCAGCCGCACCGCCCGCCAGCCGTCGCGGGTGGCCAGCGCCTGCCACTGGCCGGGTGGCGCTGCGGCCAGTGCGGCGGCAAATGCCGCGCCGTAGCTTTGCACCAGGTTGGCCTGCGGCCGGCCTTTGAACACCCGCAAACCGGCCTTGGCGTCGCCCGGCGTGCCGGCGTTCAGCGCGTCGGCAAACTGGCGCACGGTGGCCTCAGGCGCCTCACCGGTCAGCGCCGCTTCTTGAAAATCAAAGCGTGCCGGCTCGTCGTAACGGGCGCGCTGCTGCGCAAACCAGGCGCGCAGCACGGCATCGTCAAACGCCGGGCGTTGCAGGTTGGCCTCGACGATGCTGAGCGATTTGAAGATCACCCGCTCGCGGATGGCGGCATCACCCTGGTCCACCCGCAGCGCCAGGCCTTCCCGGTACAGCACCTCGTTGTCCAGCCAGACCTGGCGCAGCGCTTTCAACTCGTCAGCGCCGGGCTCACGGCCGCGTGAGGCTTTGAAGACCTGGCGCGCCTCGCGGTCAACCTCGGCACCCAGCACGATGGTGCGCGGGTCATCGGCACGGCCGGCCACCCAGTGGTCGATGCCGAACAGCAAGCCGCCGAGCAGCACAAAGTGCAGCAGCGGCTCACGCCGCCAGTCGGGCCAGATCGGCAGCGCCGGCCGGCGGCCAGCGGGTGGCGCGGTGTCGAAGGCGGCGGTGGCTGCTGCGGGTGGGGATGCGGATGCAGAGGTGGTGGACGCGGTCAGCGGTGTGGGCATGTTGGACAGGGGCAGGACAAACAGAACGAAAAACGACAAAAGGCGCCGCGCATCACCGCGCGGCGCCGGGGGTGCGGCCCGCCGCGTGGCGTCAGCGCACGCCGGCCACCGCCGTCGAGCCGGTGACCTGGACAAAGACCGGGTTGCTGTAGAACCACAGATCGGCCCAGGCCGCCACATCAAAGCTGACGTACTTCTGGCCAGACACCGCCGCCAGGTGGGCCGGGCAGCCGTCGGTGGTGCCGGTGAAGGTGCCCGGCGGGATCACGCTGCTGGGCACGGCGCTGCACGGGATGCGCAGCAGGCTGGCGTTGCTGGCATTGGTGTAGAGGTCGGCCAGCGGGTTGGCGCTGGCGTCGGTCTCAAACGGCACGCTGGCCGGCAGGTTGCTGCCGCGCAGCCGCACATACTGCGACGCCGTCACCGCCGGCAGGCGCAAGGTCATCGCCAGCAAGTCATTGCCGGCCGCCGTCCAGTTGGCAGCGTTGAAGGTCTTGATCACCGCCGCGCTGGTGTTCTTGGCGGCGGCCGGCACGGCGGCCAGGGTGGCGGTGCTGCCGTCGGCGCGCAGCCAGTTCAGGTTGCGCGGCCATTCACCGGCGTAGTCGGCCGCGCCGGGCGCCTTGTAGCCGGTGACCAGGCCGCGCACCAGGTCGATGTGGTCGAGCACCGGCTTGTTCAGCGGCTGGTTGATGCCCACCTGCTTCAAGCTGGGGTTGTCAAAGGTGTAGGGCGCGTAATTGGCGCCCGACGGATCACGCACCACGATGGCCACCACCACGTCGGCGCCGGGGCGCACCACCAGCTTTTCACCCATCGTCGCGCAGCCGGGCACGTCGATGTCGGTGTTGCTGGTGGCTGCGGCCAGCGCCAGCGCCTGCACCGCTGCATTGCTGCGCGCGCCGGGGCCCGGGTACGACGCACAGGCGATGAAGGCCAGGCGGTCGATCAACTGGCCGCTGGCGGCAAAGTTGTTGCCGGTGCGCAGGCCGTCGACGATGGCTTGCGGCCGCAATTTGTCACCGCCGTTGCGCACCATCGTGTAATTGCGCTGGTACTCGCCGGGGTAGAAGTCTTGCGTCGAGCGGCGGTCATCCGGGCCAAAACTGCCCCGGTTGTGCCAGTCGGAGCTGGCAAAAAACCAGAAGTTGCGGCCCTCGCCCAGCAGCGCGTCCCACACGCCGCCCACCTGTGCGCCGTACACCCCCGTGCCGCCGTAGGTGGTGCCACCGGCTGAGTCGACCTGCACGCCGCCAAAGTTGTTGCGGTTGGGTGAGTATTCACCCCGGTTGGCCGATGCGCCGTGGCCGGGCTGGGTCTCGAAGCCAAACGCCACCTTCGGGCCGGCGTTGTTGAAGTTGCGCAGGTGCTCCACATTGAAGCCGTTGTTGCCGTTGCTGTTGAACGGGCCGGCGCGCTCCAGGTGGGCCGGCACGTAGTAGCTGGCGTTGCCATGGTTCTCGGCCATCCACTTGACAGCCTCCACCGTTTTCAGGTGGCCCCGGTCACCGGTGCCGGCGCCGCCGGCCGGCATCAGCTTTTGCGCCTGGGCGCTCCAGCTGGCATCGCCGGCGTTCAAGCTGCCGGTGACGCTGCAATTCCAGTTGTTGCCGGTGTTGCTGCCGGTGGCATTGCCCCGGCTGGTGTCGGTGTCGCCCCGGTCAAAACAGTACGACCATTGCGCCAGGCCGTTGGCATTGCCCAGCGCGGTGTAGCCGGCACTGCCGGGCAGCGGCGTGTTGTCCAGTGCTGCTGGCATCTGGCCGCTGATCACCGCCATCGACGTGTGCTCATGGCCGGCCACCACCGACTCCAGGCCCAGGAACATCGGCAAGCTCTTCAACGCCGCCAGGTACTCCATCACCGGGTATTGAAACTCTTGCAGCGATTGCCAGCGCCACATATTGCCGTTGCCGCCCACGCCGCCGCCCACGCCCTTGATATTGGCCGCGCCAATGCTGCTGGTCCAGGTAGTGGTGGGGCCCTGGCCGGCCGCGTGCGGGTAGGCGGGTGTGGCCAGGCTGGGGTCTTCCACCAGCGTGCAGTTGCGGCTGCCGCTGCCGCCGTGGCCGGCTTGCACAAACCAGTCCAGGCCCCACGGTGTGTCGGTGGTGTCGGTGGATTTTTTCACCAGCTTCTGCATCGAGATCGAGCCGTCCGAGCAGGTGCTGTGGTTGTGAAAGTCACCGGCCACGTACTTGCCGGCCACTTTGCCAGCGCTCACCGGCGTGGGGGCGATGGCCAGCGTGGCGCTGCCGAGCGCGGCGACCACCGCGAGGGCGATCTGGCGTTGCTTGAAGGGGGATGTCATGGCTTGGGCTCCTGGGGGTTGTTGGGGGGGCGGGTTTGGGGGGGCTGGGGGGTCGGGCAGGCCGGTGCGCGCGTCAGGCGAACCGGGCAAAGTCAATGCTCAGCGTGGCGTCGATGACACCGCCTTGCTCAAAGACGAGTTGCAGCGGGTATTGCCGCCCCACTTCAAGCGGCACGGTCAGGCCGGTGAGCAGGATGTGGCTGCCGGCCTCACTGAGCAACGTGTCCTGGCCGGGCGGGATCGGCAGGTCGATGCGCGGGCTGGCGCGCGCACCGCCCAGCTCGGCCGCAGCGGCCACGGGGCTGTGCACGCCGATCAAGCGGTCGGCCTGCCGCACCTCGTCAAAGCGCAGGCTGACGACCGCCGTGGTGGCGTGCTCGGTGCTGGCCCGGGCCCAGGGATGGGTGATGCGCAGGTGGGTTGAGAAAAACTCGCAGGCGCGGGCGCTGGGGGCGGCCGGCAACACCGCCAAGGCCAGGCCGGCTTGCAAAACGTGGCGTCGAGAAAGGGCGGATGTCATGGGCTGGGGCGCTGCCGGTTGGTGATGGCCGCGAGTGTCTGGACGCTGCATGAAAGTTTGACGACAGCCGTCGCTGGGCCAATTTGCCGGCGGGCGGCCGGCGGGCAGCAGGCGGCGGGCCGGCACGGTGGGCGCCACGCTGAGCCGCGTCAGAGCCGCGCCAGCGCCGCGTCAGCGCCGATCTTGGTCACGCGCCTGTCGCAGACGGCCGGCAGACTGGCCGCTGACGCCCCCCGCTCACCAGGAGATTCCCATGAAGCTTGTTTCCCTCACCGCCCTGGCCTTGCTGGCCGCCACCCCCGTGTTTGCCAACACCCCCGTGACGCTCGATTTCGAGGGCGCGGCCGGCTATGTCAACCCGATCGGTGAGTTCTACAACGGCGGCACCGACAGCCTGGGCCAGTCGGGCCCGAACGTCGGCGTCTCGTTCACCAGCGCCGCCGTGGCGCTGTCCAATGACGCGCTGGGCCCGTATTACGCCAATGCACCGTCGCCGCTGACAGTGCTGTACGCCGCCGACGCCACGGCGGTGATGAACGTGGCGCTCGGCTTTGTCGACCGGCTGACGTTTTGGTATGCGGCCACCAGCGGCGTGCTGGACGCGGTGAACATCTACTCGGGCCTGAACGCCACCGGCACGCTGCTGGCCAGCGCCAGCCTGTTTGGCAATGCCCAAGTCGGCTGCACTGGCCCCGCGTTCTGCCGTTTTGATTTGACCAGCGTCAAGTTTGCCGGCCTGGCCAGATCGGTCAGCTTTGCCGGCGACGCGCCGAACGTGCTGTTCGACAACATCAGCATCAGCGCCGTGCCCGAGGCCGAGCCGCTGGCCATGCTGGTAGCCGGCCTGGCCGCCATCGCCTTCATCCGCCGCCGCCGCAGTGACTGAGGTCATCGGCCTGTTTGCCACGCCCTTGATGCGGGTGGCTGGCGCCCTGCCCCCGCCGCTGGTGGCCGGGCTGGTGGACCACTTTGGCGCGCGGGCGCTGCGCGACAACAGCTCATCGCAGAACCTGTCGCACACCGAGTTGCTGCGGCCGGCCGACAGCCCCCTGTTTGTACAGGCCGCCGCGCTGATCACGCCCCGGCTGGTGGCGTTTGGCGCGCTGCTGTTTGGTGAGCAGATCGGCTGGTCGGTCAAGGAGATGTGGGTCAATGTGCTGCA
>JANMKO010000198.1:0-10192 GCA_031372085.1 Betaproteobacteria bacterium | reverse complement strand
GGCAGCTCGGCCCAGTCGGCAGTCATGAAGTCGCTGGTCTGCACGGCTCGCAACGCCACCACGTGTTCGTAAGTGCGGCCGTCGCCCATCACGCCCACACTCTGGACGGGCAGGAAGACGACAAAGGCCTGGCTGGTCAGGTCGTACCAGCTCTTGCCCGTGGCCGGATCGATCTCGCGCCGCAGTTCGTCAATGAAGATGTGGTCGGCGCGCCGCAGCAGCGCGGCGTACTCCGGCTTGACTTCACCCAGGATGCGCACGCCCAGGCCCGGGCCTGGGAAGGGATGGCGGTACACCATCTCATGCGGCAAGGCCAGTGCGACACCCAGCTCGCGCACCTCGTCCTTGAACAGTTCGCGCAGCGGCTCCAGCAGCTTGAGGCCCAGCGTGGCGGGCAAGCCACCCACGTTGTGGTGACTCTTGATGGTGGCTTTTCTTCCGGCGGTGCCGCCGCTTTCCACCACATCGGGGTAGATGGTGCCTTGAGCCAGCCACTTCGCGCCCTTGGATCGCGCATCAGCGGACTTCAGCTTGTTGGCCTCGGCCTGGAACACCTCGACAAACTCGCGGCCAATGATCTTGCGCTTTTGCTCCGGGTCAGTCACGCCCTTCAAGTGGCCCAGGAACTGTTGCGCCGCCTGCACATGCACCACCTTGACCCGCAGACTGTGCTCGGATTGGCCGGCAAACATGGCCATCACCATCGCGCCCTCGTCCTGGCGCAGCAGGCCGTGATCGACGAAGACACAGGTCAGTTGGTCGCCGATGGCGCGGTGGATCAGCGCCGCCGCGACGCTGCTGTCCACCCCGCCAGACAAGCCCAGGATCACCTCTTCGTCACCCACCTGCTGGCGGATGCGGGCCACCGCCTCGTCAACGTAGCTGCCCATGATCCAATCGCCCCGGCAGCCGGCGATGTCGCGCACAAAGCGCCTCAATATCGCCACGCCCTGCACCGTGTGCGTCACCTCGGGGTGGAACTGCAGCGCGTAGTAGCCGCGTGCCTCGTCGGCCATGCCGGCCATCGGGCAGCTGGGCGTGCTGGCCATCAGTTTGAAGCCCGGCGGCAGCGCGGTGACCTTGTCGCCATGGCTCATCCAGACCTTGAGCATGCCGTAGCCGTTGGGTGTGCTGAAGTCTTGCAGGCCGCTCAACAACCGGGTATGGCCGTGCGCTCGCACCTCGGCATAACCAAACTCGCGGTGGTCGGCCGCCTGCACGGTGCCGCCAAGCTGCACCGCCATCGTGAACATGCCGTAGCAGATACCCAGCACCGGCACGCCGGCCTGCCACACCGCCTGCGGGGCGCGCAGTTGGTGGTCTTCGTAAGTGCTGGCATGGCTGCCACTCAGGATGATCGCTTTGGCGCCAAAGCCCAGAACAAAATCGTCCGACACATCGTGGGGATGGATCTCACAGTAAACCTGCGCCTCACGCACCCGGCGGGCGATGAGTTGGGTGACTTGAGAGCCGAAATCGAGGATGAGGATCTTGTCGTGCATGGGCATGGGCATGGGCATGGGCATGGTCTGGCCCGTGGTCAGCGGATGGCGGCAAAGGTGCTGGAAGCGGCGGCGCGGCGGCGCGCCACCCGCCGGAAATGCAGCACCGCCAACAGCAAGGCCAGGGCCTGCAGGGCCGCACCGAAGAACATCGGCGCACCGATGCGCCAATCGCCGCGGTTCAAGTGCGAGACGGTGGCCATCAGCGGCGCTGCCACGGCCGGCGCCAGCACGGCCATCAGGCTGTTCAGGCTGCTCACGGCGCCAAGCGTCTGGCCCTGGTTGCGCTCATCCGCTGCCGCTGACACCAGGCCCTGCAGAGACGCCGACACCGCCGCACCCAGCACGTTGGCAAAAATCACCGCATACATCATCCACGGCTGGGTGGCCAGGCCCCAGCCGACAAAGGCCAGGCTGGACGACAACAGCCCGATGATGGCCAGGCGCTGCGCGGTGAAGCGCTTGAGCAGCCGGCCCAGCAGCGCGCCCTGCACCACGGCCGACACCAGGCCCACCGCAAACAGCGACCAGCCGTTCTCGGCCGGCCCCCAGCCAAAGCGCAGGCTGCCGTACAGCACCCACACGGTGTACAGCGAGAACTGCGCCAGGCCGGCAAAGGCCAGCACACCCACCAGCAACCCAACGCCCTTGAGCGCCACCAGTTGCCTGAGTGATGACAACGGATTGGCGCGCCACCAGTTGATCGGCCGGCGCTGCGCCGGGCCCAGCGACTCTGGCAAGACGAAGTAGCCGTACACCAGGTTGGCCAGGGCCAGCACGCCGGCGGCAAAAAACGGCAGCCGAAGGTCAATGCCGCCCAGCACGCCACCCAGCACCGGCCCCAGGATGAAGCCGATGCCGAACATCGCACCCAGCAAGCCAAAGCGCTTGGCGCGGTCGGCCGGTGCGGTGATGTCGGCCACATAGGCGTTGGCCACGGCCGCGTTGGCCTGCATCGCGCCACCGACGATGCGCGACGCAATCAGCATCCACATCGCGCTGGCCAGCGCCGTCATGAAAAAGTTCAGCGCCAGGCCGCAAAAGCCCAGCAGCAGCACCGGCCGGCGGCCGAACCGGTCAGACAGCGCACCCAGGATCGGTGCCGAGACAAACTGCGACAGCGCATACGACACCGCCACCACGCCGTACCAGCGTGCCTGGGCCACCGGGTCGGTGGTGAACTGGCCGACGATGGCCGGCAGCACGGGCACGATGATGCCCACGGCCAGCATGTCCAGCAGCACCACCAGCATGATGAAGCGCATCGCCGCCCCTTGCGCCGGGGCTGCCTGCAACGGGGCAGTCGTCACGCCGCGCTCACTCCATCCGGTAGTTGGGCGCTTCTTTGGTGATCTGCACGTCGTGCACATGGCTCTCGCGGATGCCTGAGGCCGTGATCTCGACAAACTGCGCCTTGCTCTGCATCTCGTCGATGCTGGCGCAGCCGCAGTAATGCATGGCCGCGCGCAGGCCACCGGCCATCTGGAAGATGATGCCCACGACCGAGCCTTTGTAGGGCACCTGGCCCTCGATGCCCTCGGGCACCAGCTTGGTGGTGTTGGCCTGCGTGCTGCCACCCTCTTGAAAATAGCGGTCGGCCGAGCCCTGCTGCATCGCGCCGATCGAGCCCATGCCGCGGTAGCTTTTGTAGGTGCGGCCCTGGTACAGGATCACCTCGCCGGGTGCCTCTTCGGTGCCGGCAAAGGCGCCGCCCATCATCACGCTGTCGGCACCGGCCGCAATGGCCTTGGCCAGATCCCCCGAGAAGCGCACACCACCATCGGCAATCAACGGCACGCCGCTACCCTGCAGCGCCCGTGCCACTGAATCGATGGCCATGATCTGCGGCACGCCCACGCCAGTGACGATGCGGGTGGTGCAGATCGAGCCCGGGCCGATGCCCACCTTGACGGCATCAGCGCCCGCCTCGGCCAGCGCCAGCGCGGCCTCGCCGGTGGCGATGTTGCCGCCGATCACGTCCACTTGTGGGTAGTGGCGCTTGACCCAGCGCACCCGCTCGATCACACCGGCCGAGTGTCCGTGGGCGGTATCGACCACCAGCACATCGACCCCGGCCTTGACCAGCAGTTCAACACGCTCTTCGGTCTCATCCCCCACGCCCACCGCCGCGCCCACGCGCAGCTTGCCGAGTGAATCCCGCGCGGCACTGGGAAAGTTGGTTTGTTTGGTGATGTCCTTGACGGTCATCAGCCCGCGCAACTCAAACGCCTCATTGACCACCAGCACCCGCTCCAGCTTGTGCTGGTGCATCAGCGCCTTGCCGTCGGTGATGGTGGCGCCGTCCTTGACGACGATCAGCTTGTCGCGCGGCGTCATGATCTCGCGCACCGGCGCATCGAGCCGGGTCTCGAAGCGCAGATCGCGGCCGGTGATGATGCCCACCACCACGCCGTTCTCGATCACCGGAAAACCCGAGATGCCGTGCTGGCGCGACAGCGCGATGACGGCATGCACCGGCAGGTCGGGTGAGACGGTGATGGGATCACGCAGCACACCCGATTCATAGCGCTTGACGCGGGCCACCTCAGCCGCCTGCTGCCTGGGGCTGAGATTCTTGTGCACGATGCCGATGCCGCCCTCTTGGGCCAGCGCGATGGCCAGGCGGGCCTCGGTGACGGTGTCCATCGCGGCCGAAACCAGCGGCAAATTGAGCCGGATGTTGCGCGACAACCGGGTGGCCAGGCGGGTGTCGCGCGGCAACACCTGGGAGAAAGCCGGCACCAACAACACATCGTCGAAGGTCAGTGCTTTGCCGAGTAACCGCATGAGAAAAGCTCCAAACCCAAAACAGGATTATAGGGAGCGGGTTGGCCGAATCTGCTTCACGGGCCGCCGGCCGCTGGGTAGACTTGGCGCTGATAACCCGTTGGGAGCCCGGTTTGCAGCGCTTGTTAAACCCCATGTTGAATGCGGCGTTGCTGCTGTCGTTGCTGGCCGCCAGCGGGCCGGCCGGGGCGCAGTACCAATGGAAGGACAGCCGGGGCCAGGTGCATGCCAGCGATTTGCCGCCGCCCCGAGACATCCCTGACAAAGATGTGCTGAAGCGTCCGGCCTCGGGCCAGAGGGCGACCGCGCCGCCCGTGGCGCCCGTGGCGTCGCCTGGCACGGCGGCCAGCGCGCCGCAACTCGTCAAGGCGCCGGTAGACCCCGAGTTGGAGGCACGCCGCAAACGCGCCGATGAGGACAGCCTGCGGCGCGCCCGCGCCGATGAAGACCGGCTGGCCGCGCAGCGCAGTGAGAACTGCCAGCGCGCGCGCCAGCACCTGGCGATGGTGGCCAGCGGCCAGCGCCTGCTGCGCTACAACGAGCGCGGTGAGCCGGTGGTGATCGACGACGCCGGCCGTGCCGACGACGCGCAAGCCGCGCGTCGTGTGATGGCCACGGATTGCCGCTGAGGGTCGGCACCGGCACGGCCTGCGCTGCCGGCAGGGCTGGCGTCATCGGCACTGCCAGCAGGGCTGGCGCCTTCAGCCCTGCCGACAGGGCTGGCGTCTTCAGCCCTTGGGCCGCGCGCTGCGGCGCTGCCCCTTGCGCAGGCCGTCTCGGCGCAGGCGCTGCCGGCGCGCCTCCATCGGGTCGATGAGCAGCGGGCGCAGCAGTTCCAGCCGGTCATGCGCCTGCAACACCGTGCCGGGCTCGCACAGCCGGCCCCACAGCCCCAGCCGCAACCCGTCCAGCATTGCCGCGCTGAGCCGCTGACCCAGCCCACTGGCCCGCAGCGCCTCTCGGGCCGTGGCCCCGGCCGGCAGGGTCAATGTCACCACCTCTAGCTGGTGCGGCCCGGCGGCATAGACCACCTGCACGGGGATCAGGGCCACCGGCAATTCCATGCCCGCCCGGTCAGCGTGGGCCATACACCTGCTCGGCACGCTGTACAAACGAATCGACAAAGGTATTGGCCACGCGATCAAACACCGGGCTGAGCACCGTCTCCAGTGCCCGACTTGAAAACGCATAGCGCAAATCAAACTCAACCCGGCAGGCCGCACTGCCCGCCGCGCCGATGGGGCTGAACAGCCAGGTACCGTCCAGCGCCGAGAACGGGCCGTCCACCAGCGCCATCACCACCGACCGCTCGGGCGTGTGGGTGTTGCGGGTGGTGAAGGCATGGCGCAGGCCGGCGTAGTGCAGGTGCAGGCGGGCTGTCATGCCATGCGCGTCTTGCGTCAGCAGCTCTGATTTGTCGCACCAGGGCAAAAAACCGGGATACGCCTCAATGGCCGTGACCAGCGAGTACATCTCCGACGCCGAGTACCACAGCAGAACTGACTTTTTGACATGCTTCATACAATGAATCTGATTTTAGAGTCGGCGGCCACGCCTGCCGACCGACACGCTCTCGCCGGCCACCATGCCCCCACCCAAAGCCACTCCCGCAGCGCCGCACGCCGGCGCACGCGAAATCACCCGTAAAGCCCTGCGCAAGGCGCCTCACAACGGCGCGGTCAAAAAGGCTGCCCAAGACGGCGCACGCGTCGCGCCCAAAGACCTCAAGCCGTCGGCGCCGGTGGCCGAGAACCGGCGGGCGCGCTACGACTACCACATCGAAGAGCGCTACGAGGCCGGCATGGTGCTGGACGGCTGGGAGATCAAGGCCATCCGCGCTGGCCAGGTGCAGCTGACCGACGGCTATGTGGTGATCAAGGGTGGCGAGTTGTTCTTGATCGGCTGCCGCATCAACGCGCTGCGCTCGGCGTCCACCCACGTCAACCCCGAGGCCGACCGCACCAAAAAGCTGCTGATGCACAAGCAGGAGATCCGGCGCCTGATCGGCAAGGTGGAGCAACGCGGCTTCACGCTGGTGCCGCTGAACCTGCACTACAAAGGCGGGCGGGTGAAAGCCGACATTGCGCTGGCCAAGGGCAAGGCCGAGCATGACAAGCGCAACACTGAAAAAGACCGGGAATGGGAGCGAGAAAAAGGCCGGCTGATGCGGCACAGCATCTCGTCAAAGTCTTAGATCCAGTTGGGTTTGCGTTTGTCGATGAAGGCTTGCACGCCCTCCAGTGCACTGGCGTCCATCATGTTGCAGGCCATCGTGCTGGCCGCGTCGTCGTATGCCGCTGCGATGCCCACTTCGATTTGCCGGTAGAACAACGCCTTGCCCATGGCCAGCGCCACCCGGGGCTTGGCCAGGATGCTGGCCACCAGTGATTCGACCTCGGCATCCAGCGCGCCGGCCGCCACCACCCGGTTGACCAGGCCCTTGGCCAGTGCCTCATCGGCTGAAATGAAGGCCCCCGTGACCAGCATCTCGAACGCCGCCTTGCGGCCCAGGTTGCGCGACAAGGCCACGCTGGGCGTGGCACAAAACAGCCCCAGGTTGACGCCGCTGACGGCAAATCGGGCGTCTGCGCTGGCCACCGCCAAATCGCACATCGCCACCAGCTGGCAGCCGGCGGCCGTGGCCATGCCCTGCACCTGGGCAATCACCGGCACGGGCAGCGCCTGCAAACCCATCATCATGCGGCCGCACTGCGCAAACAGGCGTTCGTAGTAGGCCGGTGACGGCTCGGCGCGCATCTGCTTCAAGTCATGGCCGGCACAAAACGCCGTGCCCGATGCCTTGATCACCAGCAGCCGGGCGCACGGGTCGCTGGCCACCGAGTGCAGCGCTTGCTGCAACGCATCCAGCAGGCCCTCGGACAGCGCGTTGAAGGCTTGTGGCCGGTTCAAGGTCAGCGTGATGACGCCGCGGTCGTCGTGGCTTTGCAGCAGCAGCGGGGGCTCGGTGGTCAGCATGGTGGTCTGCCTGGTGGGTTGATACGTTCTGGCGGTGCGGTCTGGCGATGCGTTCTTGCGGTGCGTTCTGGCGATGCTTCGGCCCGATGCAGGCCCGGCCAGCCCCGCGCAACCGGGCCTATCGTCGCATGCGCACCCCCCCGGTTTCAGGCCCCGGCATGTCCCCGGCGTGTCAGGGCAAGCCCCCGTTGCTGCTGCTGCACCCGCCACCTATAAACCGGGACGACGCCGGGCCCAGCCTGGAACCCGATACCGGATTGCCCAGGAGCAGGACCGCCCAACGATGGAAGACGCCGCCAGCCCCTTGCTCAGTGTTCGTGGTGTCACGGTGCGCTTCGGTGGCATCGTGGCGCTGGACGGTGTGAGCTTCGATGTCGCCCGCGGCCAGATCTGCGGCCTGATCGGCCCCAACGGCGCCGGCAAGACCACCTTGTTCAATTGCCTGAGCCGGCTCTACGGCTACCAGGCAGGCGACATCCTCTTTGAAGGCCAGTCCATCACGGCATTGGCCACCCACCAGATCGCCACGCTGGGCATGGGCCGCACCTTCCAGAACCTGGCCATGTTCCGCACCCTGCCGGTGCGTGACAACGTGATGGTGGGCGCGCATTCGCGCTCGTCAGCGGGCTTTCTGGCCAGTGCCTTGCGGTTGCCCAGCGTCAGCGCTGAAGAGAAACGCCTGCGTGAACGCGCTGGCGAGATCATGGACTACCTCGGCCTCACGCCGTTTGCCGACCGGCCTGCCGGTGACCTGCCGTTTGGCACCCAGAAGCGGGTTGAGCTGGGCCGGGCGCTGGCCGCCGATCCCAAGCTGCTGCTGCTCGACGAGCCCGCCGCCGGCCTGAACCATGAAGAGCTGGCCGACCTGGGCCGGCTGATCGTCGACATCCGCAACCGGCTGGGCATCACCGTGCTGCTGGTGGAGCACCACATGAGCCTGGTGATGTCGGTGTCCGACCACATCGTGGCGATGAACTTCGGCAGGAAGATCGCCGAGGGCACACCAGCGCAGATCCAGAACAACCACGATGTGATCGAGGCCTACCTCGGCACGGCGGCGGCCGACAAGAACGCCGAGGTGGCGCATGCCTAAACTGCTTGAGGCCAACAAGCTGTGCGCGTCCTACGGCGCCACCCAGGTGCTGTTCGGCATCGATTTTTCACTCGAAGCCGGCCACATCACCGCCATCCTGGGTGCCAACGGCGCCGGCAAGACCACCACCTTGCGCGCCATCTGCCAGATGGTGCGCACCAGCGGCAGCCTGCAGATCGACGGCCAGCAAGTGGTGGGCATGGCCACCGAGAGCGTGGTGCGGCTGGGCGTGGCCCATGTGCCCGATGGCCGCGGCACCTTTACCGCGCTGTCGGTCGATGACAACCTGCGGCTGGGTGCCTACGTGCGCCGCGACAAGGCCGAGGTGGCGCATGACATCGAGAAAGCCTATGCCCGCTTCCCGAGGCTGGCCGATCGCCGCCACCAGCAGGCCGGCACCCTGTCGGGCGGTGAGCAGCAGATGCTGGCCATCAGCCGGGCGCTGATGTTGCGGCCCAAGCTGCTGCTGCTGGATGAGCCGTCGTTCGGGCTGGCGCCGCTGATCGTGGCCGAAATCTTCAAGATCATGCGCCACATCAACCAGGAGGACGGCGTCAGCATGCTGCTGGTCGAGCAGAACGCCAGCCTGGCGCTTGATCTGGCCGACCATGCCTACCTGCTGGAGACGGGCAACGTGGTGCTGTCGGGCCCCAGCGCCATGATCAAGAACGACGAGTCGGTGCGCCGCGCCTACCTCGGCTACTGAAAGCAGAAAGCACACAGCTCATGGAAGCCCTGCTGCACCAAATATTCTCCGGCCTGGCCAACGGCATCATCTACGGCTCGGTGGCGCTGGCGCTGGTGATGATTTACCAGGCCACCCACCACATCAACTTCGCCCAGGGCGAGATGGCCACTTTCTCCACCTTTGTCGCCTGGGCGCTGATGCAGGCCGGCTGGCCGTATTGGGGCGCTTTTTTCTTCACCATCGCGTTGTCATTTGCCGGCGGTCTGCTGGTGCAGCGCATCATCCTGCGGCCGATTGAAAAGGCGCCGGTGCTCACCAATGTGATCGTCTTCATCGGCCTGCTGTTGATCTTCAACGCGCTGTCGGGCTGGATTTTTGACCACACGATCAAAGCCTTCGAAAGCCCATTTCCGAAAGAGTCGGTGCTGGCGACCCGGTTTTTCTCGTCCCACCAGTTGGGATCGGCGGGCGTGTTGCTGGTGCTGCTGGTGGCGCTGTTTGCCTTCTTCCGCTTCACCCCCATCGGGCTGGCCATGCGCGCAGCGGCACAAAACCCCGACTCGGCCCGACTGGTCGGCATCCGGGTGTCGTGGATGCTGGGCCTGGGCTGGGGCCTGGCGGCGGCCATCGGCGCGGTGGCCGGCATGATGATTGCGCCGATCGTCTTTCTCGACCCCAACATGATGATCGGCATCCTGCTGTACGGCTTTGCGGCGGCCTTGCTGGGCGGCATCGACAACCCGCTGGGGGCCGTGTTTGGTGGCCTGGTGGTGGGCGTGCTTGAGAACCTGCTCGGCGCTTACGTCATTGGCACCGAGCTGAAACTCAGCGTCGCGCTGGTGTTGATCGTGGGCACTTTGACGCTCTGGCCCGACGGCCTGTTTGGCAAGAAAGTGGTGACCCGCGTATGAACTGGCCCACCCCCGATGCGGCCTTTGGCCGCCTCCCTCTCAAGGGGGCCGAGCCCGGACTAGCAAGGTCCGGTGGACCTTGCTTGCCTGGTGGGGGACCAAGCCGAGAGGCTTGGTGCGGCCTGCAAGGCCCGCCGATGGCCCGGCAAAGCCGGCTCCATGGCGGCCGCTTGACAAATTCTCTGATCTGCCAACGAGAAGCGGGCCCAGCTTATGAACATTGATCGCAAATGGG
>JANMKO010000190.1:0-4730 GCA_031372085.1 Betaproteobacteria bacterium | reverse complement strand
AGGCCACCACCGGCACAAAAAGCAGAGCGGCGGTGCCGGCCAGTTTGGCGAGGTGCTGTTGCGCGTCGATCCGCTGGCGCGCGGCGCCGGCTTCGAGTTTGTCGATGCGGTGCGCGGCGGCACCATCCCCGGCGTCTACATCCCGGCGGTTGAAAAAGGCGTGCGCGAGGTGCTGGCCAGCGGCGCCATCTCGGGCCACCCGGTGGTGGACGTGCGCGTCACCGTGCTGGACGGCAAGCACCACAGCGTGGACAGCAAGGAGATTGCCTTCGTCACCGCTGGCCGCAAGGCGTTTCTGGCCGCCATCCGCGACGCCCGCGCCATCGTGCTGGAGCCGATCGTCGAGCTGCAAATCACCGCCCCGGCCGCCGCGATGGGCGACATCACCGGGGATCTGGCGGCGCGCCGGGGCCAGGTGGGCGGCACCCACAACGGCGTGGTCGGCCAGATGGTGATCAGCGGCCAGGCGCCGTTGTCTGAGCTGGCCAGCTACCAGACCCGGCTGAATGCGATGACCAGCGGCGAGGGCCACTACACGCTGGCGCTGTCGCACTACGAGGTGGTGCCGCCGGCGGTGCAGCAGCAACTGGTGGCGGGCTGGCATGGGCCGGAGGGGGACTGATCCAGCGCTCGCTTTCGGCAGCCAATCGTCCGCTGCGCGGGATTGACGGCCTGCGTCGGCCGCCGTAAAAAGCTGCCGCACCAGCGCGTGCCCGGTCGGTGCCACCCACCGGCCGGCCGCTGGCAACCGGGAGCGCGGGCTTGAAGACTTTGGTGGCCAGCCTGCAAGACCGACTGGTGGCTGTCCTGACGCGGGCGCTGGTCACCGTCCGGCACCAACCGCCCGGGCTTCACACGCCTGCACGGGTGCGGTTTCTGGTGCAGTCGCTGTTCTCGGCGCTGTTCATCGCCTGTGTGATCCATGCCTGGCCGGTGCTGGTGCTGCCGGTGGACCTGCCGCTGCGGGTCATCATTGGCAACGTGGTCAGTTGGACAGCATTGCCCGCGCCGCCGCCGGGCCAGACACACCGTGCCAGCGCACCGCTGCGCGACTTTGCGCTCATCAAGCTGGACGATGAGCGCTTCCGCCGCAGCTACCTCGGCAACTCGCCGCTAGACCGCTGCACGCTGCTGCAAGACTTGAGCGGCGTGCTGGCCAGCAGCACGCTGCAACTGCTGGCCATCGATCTGGATCTGTCGCCGTCCACGCAACGCGCGCTGCTCACCGGCCCCGAAGATCCGCGTTCTTGCGAAGCCCGGCTCGACCAGTTGATGATCGACAACGCGCGGCGCGTGCTGCTGATCCTGCCGCTGGACCGACACCGGCTGCGCACCCATGCCCGCACGGCCGAAGCCACCGAGCGCGCGGCCCAGCAAAGCTGGTTGGCAAAAATGAAGGATAGGCAGGTGAAATTTGCCCGCCCTGAACTGGACCTGCAATTTGGCATCGTGCGGCACCATTTGCTGCAGCAAGAGCCGCAGCCCAAGCCCGATTTGACGCCGACGCCCGAACCGAAGCGCCGGCCCGAGCCGGGCCTGGGCGTGGCGACAGCCCAGGCGATTTGCGCCCTGGACCAGGCCGAGCCGTCGCTGACGCACTATTGCGCCGCGGTGCAAGCGCTCAACGAGGCAGACGAGGGCGCGGCGCGCCAAATCTCGCTGCACGTGTTGGTCAACGACTGGCCGCTGCAAAACCAGTTGCTGCTGGACGGGCAAACCGGCACCGTGCTGGACAACCAGAAAATCCGCTACGCCCTGCTGGGCGCCAGCTACAGCCCCGACGACGAGCCACTGACCCCCATCGGCCGGCTGGCCGGCGTGGAGGTGCATGCGGCCATCGCCGCCAACCCGAACGAGGCGGCCTGGCACGGCTTGGATCTGGCGCTCGACGTGCTGTTCGGCGTCGTTTTTGCCTACGGCGTGCACGCTTTCTGGCGGCGCTACTTCGGCCAGCGCCTGGCCTACACGGCGCAGCAGACCAACACGCTGGGCCACCCGCTGCTGGCTTACCGGTGGCTGGTCGGGCTGGTCGGGATGTGCCTGGCGCTGCTGCCCTTGCTGGGCTGGGTCAGCGCCTGGGCCCTGGCCCAGCACGGGCTGTGGATCAGCCCGGCCGGCATGCTGGTGGGCAGCTTGATCGATGCCTTTGTCATCGGCGGCGTGCACACCGCCGAGCACCTGCTGCATGACGCGGCCGACGCGGCAGCGGCGCCGGCAGCGGGTTCCGGCGAAGCCGCGCCGACCGCATCACCCACACCCACACCCGCACTTACGCCCACTCACCTGCCAGCGCCCCCACCCGCGCAGCCCGACCCCGCCGCCCACCCCGCCCCCGTCCACCCCGCCGCCCAGCCCGCCGCCGCCCACCCCACCACCGACAGCGCCGCCTACTGGCAGGGCCATCGCGGCCTGGTGCGGCGCGGGCTGGCCTGGCTGCCGTCGCTGGTCTGGCTGGCGGTGGTGGTGCAGGCTTTTCGTCACCTGGCGCACTGACCGGCCCTGCAACCCCCCCGCACAATTTGCAGCGCGCCATGCCCACCCTGCCCGGACCCCGCCTGCCGCTGCTGCCGTTGCTGCGGCTCCTGCCTGGGCTGGCGCTGGTCACGGCGGTGCAGGGCGCCACACCGCCCGGGCCCGCGTCGGCGGACTGCGATGCCCGCGACACGCTGCCCACTATGTCGGCGCCGGCCAACCGCAGCACAGGCCTGCTGGACGCGGTGCGGAAAACCTTCTTCGCCTCGCCTGCCGTGTGCACGTCCATCAAGGCGGTGGTGGCCCGGCTGGTCAATGCCCAGGTGGGCGGTGGCCGCAAACTGGAAAAAGACAAACCCTTCAACGTCAACACCGCCGCCGCTGAGTACGCCGCCATCCACGCCCAGGCCGAGTTCCGCGCCGAGCTGGCTGCCCTGCTCTCCAACGAGACCGATACGCTGCGACGCAAACTGCTGGAGGCCGCGCTGCTGCACGACTACGGCAAATTCGAGGCCCGTGACCAGGTATTGCGCCAACTGCTGCAGGAGTGACCATGACCGCACGCCCCCCCACCCTTGGCGCACTGGCACTGGCCCTGACCTGGGCTTTCACAGGCTGCGCCACCGATGGCTTGGCGCCGCTGGGCAAGCTGCTGCCGCCGGTCAACTCGACCGCCACGCCGCCGTCGCCCGACCCGGCTGACCGCGACGGGACGCGCGCCGGCAGCCCGGCCCGGCCGGGCGCCACCGGCACGGCCGCCCGCGCTGCCGGCGACAGCGCGGTGCAGATCAGGATCGGCAACCAGACCATCGACCCCGCCGCCGTCGTGCTGGACCCGCAGTGCCAGCGTCTGGTCGAGCCGTTCGAGATCGGTGACAACGTGGCCGAGCTGGCCAGCCTGGGTGCCGGCATGCTGGGCGACAACGCCTCGACCCTGCTCGGCAACCAGCTACAGCGGCTCAACCCTGGCGCGACGACCGGCCCAGCCCGGGCCGTCAAGCCGGGCCACAACATCCCGGCCGACCTGCGTCGCCAGGCCGTGCGCATGAACTGGCTGCCGATGCCGATGGAGGTGATGTACGGTGAGCACCTGCTGGCCGACATGAAGACCGGGCTGGTGCCACGCGACGGCCGCGTCGGACTGACGGTGTATCCCAAAGCCGACGCACTGCTGGCCGAGGTGCTGGCCTCGATCACCGAGCGCCACGCCTATCAGTTCAAGCTGTTCATCAGCAGCCAGGCTGGCGACAACGCGATGGCGCTGCCGGGCGGGCTGATCGTCATCGACAAGGCGTTGGTCGACAAGCCCGAGCTGCGCGACAAGGCTTACTTTGCGCTGTCGCATGAGATCGCCCACGTGCTGCAGCGCCACGAGACGCGGTCGGTTCAGGCGCGCATCGTCGATACCGTGTCGCTCAAAGCATCGCTGCCCGAGCTGATCAAGACGATGCGGCAAGTCAACAGCGAGCCGGCGGCGGTGGTCTCGCTGGTGCTGGCTGGCAAGCTGCTGTTCGAGAAACACTTTGTCAACCAGGAGCTGCAGTCCGACGCCTGCGCGGTGCGACTGGTGGACCGCACGCTGAAAGACCCGCGCCGGGTGCGGGCGTCGATACAGGCGTTTGTCAACGCGCTGACACCCAGCGACCGGCCCAATGACAGTCCCGCAGCGCCCGGCCGGGCGCTGCGGGCCGGCGGCGCTGGCGCGGCGCTGGTCCCGCCCGGCACCGCCGACAGTGCCGGCGATGTGGTGGAACTGGTGACGCGGCCGATCGACCGCCACCCGTCCACCGAGGCCCGCATCCAGAACCTCAATGCGATGCTGCGCATACTGAAGGCCGCGCCGGTGCGGCCGTCGGCGGCGGCAGCAGCCCCGTCGGTGCGGCCGTCGGCGGTGGCAGCAACCCCGTCGGCAGTGGCTTCGGCGGCTAAAACGCGCTGAGTCAGCGGGCGCCCCGGGGCTGCCTGCACCGCGTTCACAGCGCTGGCCAGCCGCACCCGGTTGTCGTTCGCACGCCCGGCCGCGTACCGCATCGCAGTTGCCAGCATCCCGGCGCCAGCCCCTCGACCCAACCACCCACTGCCCGGCAGCACGCCCGCACCGGCCGGTGGGTGCCTGACCGGCGCCAGGCAAGCACCGTTTATCATCCAGGCATGAATTCTGTGCCCGACGTGGCCCGCACGCGGCTCGACAACACGATGCTGCTGTTCGATGAATTTGTGCAGGCCACCATCAAATCGCCTGACGCCGCCACGCTGCG
>JANMKO010000113.1:0-7266 GCA_031372085.1 Betaproteobacteria bacterium | reverse complement strand
TGTACATGCCGCAAGAGTATGTGGGCCCGGTGATGACGCTGGCCAACCTGAAGCGTGGCATGCAAATCAACATGGCCTACCACGGCCGCCAGGTGATGTTGACCTACGAGATGCCGCTGGCCGAGATCGTGCTGGATTTCTTCGACAAACTCAAAAGCGTGTCGCGCGGTTATGCCTCGATGGACTATGTGTTCAAAGAGTACCGGGCGGCCGATGTGGTGAAGGTCGATCTGCTGATCAACGGCGACCGGGTGGACGCGCTGTCGATCATCGTGCACCGGGCGCAAAGCCTGTACCGGGGCCGGGCGGTGGCGGCCAAGATGCGAGAGCAGATACCGCGCCAGATGTACGACGTGGCCATCCAGGCCGCCATCGGCGCCAACATCATCGCCCGCGAGAGCATCAAGGCGCTGCGCAAGAACGTGCTGGCAAAATGCTACGGCGGCGACATCAGCCGCAAGAAAAAGCTGCTCGAAAAACAAAAAGCCGGCAAGAAGCGCATGAAGCAGATCGGCACGGTAGAGGTGCCGCAAGAAGCCTTTCTGGCGATCTTGCGGGTTGAAGACTGAACCCTTCCGCCGCCTGCCTGATCCCCCGCCAAAGACCGCTCGCCAAATTCTCCAATCCCCCAATCCGCCAATCCCATGATGAGTGTTCTCACCGCCGCGCTGTACGGCGCCTTGTTGGTTTACGGCGCCGGTTGGTGGCTGGGTTACTGGATCGGCAATTTCTCGCTGCTGCTGTTTGTGCTCACGCTGGTGACGCTGGCCTACTGGCTGGCCGAGCGGTTCAGTTTTGCGCCAGCCCGCGTGGCCGCCGCCCAGGCGCTGACGGTGCAAGACACGCAGCGCCGGGCTGAGCTGGGCAAGATGGGCATCAGCCGGGTGGACGGCGATGTGGGCGCGGCCCGCGACAAGCTGCTGATGCAGCCCTGGTGGCTGGACTGGACGGCGGGGCTGTTCCCGGTCATCGTCGCGGTGTTTGTGCTGCGCTCGTTTTTGTTTGAGCCGTTCAAGATTCCGTCGGGCTCAATGATCCCCACCTTGCTGGTGGGTGACCTGATCCTGGTCAACAAATTCCAATATGGCGTGCGCCTGCCGGTGCTGGGCACCAAGCTGCTGGCCAACAAAGACCCGCAGCGCGGCGACGTGATGGTGTTTCACTACCCGGTCGATCCGCGCATCGACTACATCAAGCGGGTGGTGGGCGTGCCGGGTGACGAGGTGGTCTACACCAACCAAAGCTTGACGATCAACGGCAAGCCGGTGCCGGTGCAGCCGCAAGGCGATTACTACGACGACGACAGCCTGCGCTACGCGCCCAGGTTCTCTGAGACGCTGGGCGCGGTGGCGCACGGCATCCTGGTCGATCCCAAGCGGGCGTCGATCTACCGGCCGATGGACAGCTTTGTCAACTTCCGCGACAACTGCCGCTACACCGCCGAGGGCGTGACCTGCAAGGTGCCGGCCGGCCACTACTTCATGATGGGCGACAACCGCGACAATTCGCAGGATTCCCGCTACTGGGGTTTTGTGCCAGACGAGAACATCGTCGGCCGGGCCTTCATGGTGTGGATGAACTTTGGCAACCTGCGCCGCATCGGCACGTTTGATTGATGCCACCGAGCCGCCCCATGACCCCACGACAGCGCCCCCCGGCCCGGCAGCGCGGCCTCACCCTGATCGGGCTGCTGACCTGGGCCATCCTGATCGGCTTTGCCGGCTACTTGCTGGTGCGGGTGCTGCCCACCATCAGCGAGGCCTACACGGTGCAGGGCGTGGTAGACCGCCTGGCGGCCCAACCCGCCAGCACCGTGCCCGAGATCCGCCAGGCGTTTGACCGGCAACGCATGATCGACGCCAGCATCGTCTCGCTCACCGGCCGTGATCTGGACATCACCAAAGAGAACGAGCGGGTGGTGATCAGCTTTGCCTACGACAAGGAAATCGAGCTTTTTGGCCCGGTCTTCCTGTTGATCAAGTACGCTGGACGCTCCAAGTGATGCGGGTAGGGTGCACAAGCGCTGGATGGGTTGTCATCGCTCACCGCCCGAGCCCCAACTGAAGCATGGACACCCGACCCGATTTGCGCCCTGAGTCTCGACAGCCGGATGCGCGCATGCAGGCGTTGCAAACCCGGCTGGGCCACCAGTTTGCCGACCCGCTGCTGCTGGCCCGCGCTCTCACCCACCGCAGCGTGGGCGCTGAGCACAACGAGCGGCTTGAGTTTTTAGGCGATGCGGTGCTGAACCTGGCCGTCTCCAGCCTGCTGTACGGCCGGTTCTCGGGTTCCGATGAAGGCGACTTGACGCGGGTGCGGGCCCACCTGGTGCGCGAGGACAGCCTGCACCGCGCCGCACTCGGCCTGGGCCTGCCCGACGTGCTGCGCTTGTCTGAGGGCGAGGCGCGCGGCGGCGGCGCGCTGCGGCCGTCGATTTTGGCCGACGCGGTGGAGGCGCTGATCGGCGCGGCCTACCTCGACGGCGGGTTTGATGCCGCCGCAGGGCTGGTGCGCCAGTTGTTTGGTGAGCTGATCGACGGCACCGAGGCCGACAGCTGGAGCAAAGACGCCAAGACCGAGCTGCAAGAGTGGTTGCAGGCGCGCCGGCTGCCGGTGCCGGCCTACCGCATCGTGGCCACCCGCGGCCAGGCGCATGCCCAGACCTTTGATGTGGAATGCGCCGTGGCCATGCTCGGCCTGGCCGAATTGGGTGAGGGCCGATCACGCCGCAGCGCCGAGCAAGAGGCGGCGCGCCGCATGCTGGGCAAGCTCAAGGCCAGCGACCGGCCGGGCGGGCCGTTGCGCGCATGACGGCGTTCATGACCGGGTGCATGACGCTGCACCGCCCGCCTGACGCCGTGCGCGCGCGGTGATGCCACTCCACCGGCCTGCACACGTCAACCCCCCGAGCCTGCCCATGACCCACCCCACGCCGCCACCCGACGCCCCTGCGGCCGACACCGCGCCCACCGGCGCCAACCCGCTGGGCCAGCGCTGCGGCACGATTGCCATCGTCGGCCGGCCGAATGTGGGCAAGTCCACCCTGCTCAATGCGCTGGTGGGGCAGAAGGTCAGCATCACCTCGCGCAAGGCGCAGACCACCCGGCACCGCATCACCGGCATCCGCACGCTGGGCGCCACGCAGTATGTGTTTGTCGACACGCCCGGCTTCCAGACCAAAGAGGTGCGCGGCCGCACCGCCCTGAACCGCAACTTGAACCGCACCGTCACTGCCACGCTGGGTGATGTGGACGTGGTGTGGTTTGTCGTCGAGGCCGGCAAGTTCAGCCTCGATGACGCCAAGGTGCTGGCGCTGCTGCCGCCCGACAAACCGGCGTTTCTGGTGGCCAACAAGCTCGACACCATCACCCGCCGCACGGATGTGATGCCCTGGCTCAAATCGATGCAAGAGCGCCACGCTTTTGCCGAGTACGTGCCGATGTCGGCCACCAAGCCCGGCGATGTGGAGCGCTTGTTCAAGATCGTCGAACCCTACTTGCCGCAGCAAGCCTGGATTTACGACGAAGACGCGCTGACTGACCGCAGCGACAAGTTCATGGCCGCCGAGCTGATCCGCGAAAAGTTGTTCCGCCTGACGGGCGATGAGCTGCCGTACAGCGCCACGGTGGTGATCGACAAATACGAAGAAGAAGGCCATCTGCGCCGCATTGCCGCCACCATCGTGGTCGAGCGCGAGGGCCACAAGGGCATGGTGATCGGTGAGGGCGGTGAGCTGCTCAAGCGCATCGGCAGCGAGACCCGGGTTGAGCTGGAGCGGCTGACCGGCAGCAAGGTGTTTCTCGAGCTGTGGGTGAAGGTGCGCTCGGGCTGGGCCGACAGCGAGGAACACCTGCGCAGCTACGGCTACGAGTGACGCTTGGCCACCGGTCGGTCTGCGCCCCATCCTGCGTTTGTCTTGCACCAGTGGGCCTGGAGCGAAACCAGCCTGATTCTTGATCTGTTCACCCACGATCACGGCCGCATCGCCGTGGTGGCCAGAGGCGCCAAGCGGCCGTATTCGCAACTGCGGCCGGTGCTGATGCCGTTTCAGCGCCTGCTGGTGCTGACCACCCGGCCCAAGGCCGACCGAGACAGCGCGGCCGCAGACAGTGGCGCCGACATCTTGACGCTGCGCTCGGCTGAGTACGCCGGCGCTGGCGCCGCCCTGCCACCGGCGCAGCTGTTCTCCGGTTTTTACTTGAATGAGCTGCTGCTCAAGCTGCTGGCGCGCGGCGATCCGCACGAGCGGCTGTTTGACGCTTACGCCGACACCCTGCTGGCGCTGGCGAATGGGATGGCCAATGGGCTGGCAAATCGGCTGGCAAATGGGCTGGCAAATCGGCTGGCCAATGGGCTGGTGAATGGGCTGGCCGAGGACGAATCCCCCCTGCGGGCGTTTGAGCTGGTGCTGCTGCGCGAGACCGGCGTGCTGCCCGATCTGGGCCGCAGCACCACCACCCAGGCGCCGGTGATGGCTGAGCGGGGCTACCAGATTCAGGCCGAGGCCGGCCTGGTGCCGGCGGCAGCCACCGAGCCCGCCCTCAGCGGCGCGGCCTGCCTGGCGCTGCAGGCGGCGTTGCAGGCGCACGACCTGCCGGCGTTGCGCGCCGCCAGCCTGGCCTGCCTGCCGGCGCTCAAAACCCAGCTGCGGGCGCTGCTTGCCTATCATCTGGGCGCAGCACCGCTGCGCACCCGGCAGCTGGTGCTGGACGTTCGCCGCTTGACCGAGCCGGTGGCGCCCGCAGCGCCGGCTGCTTTGATGCCCACCAACCCGCCCGCCAACCCGCCCGCTGACCCGTCCGCTGACCCGTCCGCCACGTCGCCCGTCCCCAACCCTGCAAGCCCGCCATGAACCCCCTGGTTGCCCCCGAAGCCCATGCCCGGCCGCACCGCACTGCCCTGTCGGTGAATGTCAACAAGATCGCGCTGCTGCGCAACACCCGGCACCTGGCCATCCCCGACGTGGTGGCGCTGTCACGGCAGGCACTGGAAGCCGGCGCCCAGGGCATCACCGTGCACCCCCGGCCCGATGCCCGCCACATCCGCGCCCAGGATGTGCACGATCTGGCCGGGCTGATGGCGCAGTGGCCCGAGGCCGAATACAACATCGAGGGCAACCCGCTGCACAACCTGATGGGGTTTGTGCGCGCGCTGGCCGCCCAGGGCCGTGCGCCGCACCAAGCCACCTTTGTGCCCGACAGTGCAGAACAATTCACCAGCGACCAGGGCTGGACGTTTCCGCAGGACGGGGACCGCCTGCAACCGTTGATTGCCGAATGCCAGGCGCTGGGCGTGCGCGTCAGCCTGTTCATGGACCCGCTGCCCGGCATGATGGCCGCCGCCCGCGCCAGCGGGGCCGACCGGGTGGAGCTGTACACCGAGGCCTATGCCAGCGCCTACGGCACGCCGCGCCAGGCCGAGGTGTTGGCGCGCTACACCGCCGCCGCCGACGCGGCGCTGGCGGTGGGCTTGCAGATCAATGCCGGCCATGACCTGAACCGCGCCAACCTGACGGCATTTTTGCGCGCCGTGCCCGGCGTGCTGGAGGTGTCGATCGGCCATGCGCTGATTGCCGATGCGCTGGAATTGGGCCTCACCGAGACGGTGCGCGATTACCAGCGCTGCATCCAGACCGCGTTTGCCCCCGGGACGCTTGCGGTGTCGCCCCCGCGAGGGGGTTTGTCCGCCCTGGGGCGGCCCGGCGGCGCACAGCCCACGGCCAGATGATCCACGGCATCGGCACGGATATCTGCGACATCCGCCGCCTGCGCGCCACGCTGGCCCGGCGCGGTGACCGGTTTGCTGAAAAAGTGCTGGGCCCGGCCGAGCTGGCGGTGTTCCACGCCCGCCGCGCCCGGGTGGACGTGCGCGGCGTGGCGTATCTGGCCACCCGCTTCTCGGCCAAAGAGGCGTTTTCCAAAGCCATCGGCCTGGGGATGAGGATGCCGATGACCTGGCGCGCTTGTGAAATCCTGAACCTGCCCAGCGGCGCACCGGTGATCCGGCTGCACGGCGCGCTGGCCGACTGGTTTGATGCCCGGCGCCTGCGTGCCCATGTCACGCTGACCGATGAAACCGACTATGCCGCCTCGTTTGTGGTGGTTGAAAAGGACTGACTGCATGACCGACCCCAACAACCCCGGCCACGCCCCGGTGGTGCTCGACATCGCCGGCACCGCCCTCGACGCGCAAGACCGGCGCCGGCTGGCCCACCCGCTGGCGGGCGGGCTGATCCTGTTTGCCCGCAACTGGGTGAACCGGGCCCAGCTGACGGCACTGACGGCCGAGATCAAGGCCATC
Organism: Betaproteobacteria bacterium; assembly: GCA_031372085.1. Classification (GTDB taxonomy): domain Bacteria; phylum Pseudomonadota; class Gammaproteobacteria; order Burkholderiales; family Burkholderiaceae_C; genus Pseudaquabacterium. The sequence continues at coordinate 966 of JANMKO010000113.1, read as the reverse complement.
CGGCCCGACCTGCTGGTCTGCGTGGACCATGAGGGCGGCCGGGTGCAGCGCTTTCGCAGTGACGGCTTCACCCACCTGCCGCCGATGGCGGCGCTGGGCACGCTGTGGATGCGCGACGCGATGGCCGCCACCAATGCCGCCACGGCCGCCGGCTATGTGCTGGGCGCCGAGCTGCGCGCCTGCGGCGTGGATCTGAGCTTCACCCCGGTGCTGGACCTGGACCACGGCGGCAGCGGGGTGATCGGCGACCGGGCCTTCCACCGCGACGCCCGGGTGGCCACGCTGCTGGCCAAAAGCCTGATGCACGGCCTGCTGCAGGCCGGCATGGCCAATTGCGGCAAGCATTTTCCGGGGCACGGTTTTGTCAAGGCCGACAGCCACCTGGCGGTGCCGGTGGACCAGCGCAGCCTCAAAGCCATCCTGGCCGATGACGCCAAACCGTATGAGTGGCTGTCCACCAGCCTGGCCAGCGTGATGCCGGCGCATGTGGTCTACCCGAAGGTGGACGCCGCGCCGGCCGGGTTCTCGGCGCGCTGGTTGCGCCACATCCTGCGCGGTGAGCTGGGGTTTCAGGGCGCGATCTTCAGCGATGACCTGAGCATGGAAGGCGCCAAAGTGGCCGGCAGCACGCTGGACGGCGCGCTGGCCGCACTGGCTGCGGGCTGCGACATGGTGCTGCTGTGCAACCAGTCGGTGGACGGTGGCCAGGCGGTGGACGCGCTGATCGACGGCCTGGCCAAGGCCGCCGCCGACGGCCGCTGGCGGCCCGACGGCGACAGCGAGGCGCGCCGCCTGGCCCTGCTGCCGCTGACCCCGCCGCTGCCGTGGGACGAGCTGATGCACGAGCCGGCCTACCAGCACGCGCTGGAAAAACTGCCGTAACAGGCCCCCCCCGATGCGCCTTCGGCGCCTCCCCCCGGGGGGCGCCGCCGGTGGCCCGGCAAAGCCGGTGCCACGGCGTGCACT
>JANMKO010000107.1:0-1961 GCA_031372085.1 Betaproteobacteria bacterium | reverse complement strand
TGAACGACGGCTACCAGCCGCCGGGCGTGCAGGATGGCGGCGCGGTGCAACGCCGCACGGCGTGAGGCCCGGCCACCGGGTTCAGCCCGCACCGTACCGGTGGCCGCCGCGCCCGGCGCCACCGCGCCGCAGCGCCTCAGCCCTTGACCCGCCCGGCCCCCGGCGCGATGCTTGCCACCCCCGGCAATCCCCCCGGCGCCGGCCACCCCCAACCCGACCAAGGAGTCGCCCCATGAGCCACCTGCCTGGCAAGTTCGTCTGGTTTGAGCACCTGTCCACCGACCCCACCACCGCCGGCCGCTTTTACGAGCAGTTGTTTGGCTGGCACACCGAGCGTGTGCCGATGGGCGACGTGGTGTATCCGATGATCATGAACAGCGGTGAGGCCATCGGCGGCTATGGCAACGCCGATGCCGGCCTGGCCTGCTGGCGCTCTTACCTGTCGGTGCCCGATGTCGATGAGCGCTGCGCCGCCGCGATAGCCGCTGGCGCCACCGTACTGATGCCGCCCACCGACTACGGTGACGTGGGCCGCGCCGCGCTGATCCAAGACCCGGGCGGCGCCAGCGTGGCGCTGTGGAAGGGCAGCGGCGACGACATCGCCGACCCGGCCGACCCCGCCAGCGCGCCGTTTGGCAGCTTCTGCTGGAACGAGTTGTACGTGGACGACCCGGTGGCCGCTGTCGCGTTCTACGAAAAGATCGCCGGCTACACCCATGACGAGATGGACATGGGCCCGATGGGCACCTACTACATCGTCAAGGCCGATGGCGTGGGGCGCGGCGGGGTGATGCGCCAAACGCCGGGCCAGTCACCGCTGTGGGTGCCGTATGTCTGGGTGGCCGATACCGACGCCACCGCCACGCTGGCCAGCCACCTGGGCGCCACGGTTTGCGTGGCGCCCACCGACATCCCCAACATCGGCCGCTTCACGATGATGGTAGACCCGGCCGGCGCGATGGTGGCCGCGCTCGGCCCACTGCCCGCTGCCGCCTGATCGGCTGCCGGATCGGCTCGGCCTACAGGCCGGCGCGGGCGATATCGGCGGTGCACAGCCGCCCCAGCAGGCGCAGCGTGAGGGCCACCTGGGCCTCTTGCGACAGCACCGGATGGCAGGCGATGGCGATCAGCCGCAGCAGGCCCCTGCGGGGCCGCAGCACGCCGCAATGCTTGCGGCTTGCCTGCACCGACGAGTCGGTGCGCAGGGCGCAAGACTTTGCGTGGCGACGCTATGGCTGCATCGAGGTGCGCGCCGTGGCGGCGCTGCGGGCCCGGGTGGGCGTGCCGGCGGGCGTCTGAGCCGGCGCGGCGCGCGGCCTATGCGTTGAGCAGCACCTCGAAGCCGCCGTAGATCAGGCGCTGGCCGTCAAACGGCATGACCATGGTCTGCATGCCCGGGTCGGCCATCACCGCCTTCATGCCGGCGTCGCGCGCCGCGCGTGACGGCCAGGCGATCCATGAAAACACCACCGTCTCGTCGTCTTTGCGCTGCACGGCCAGCGGGAATGAGGTGAGCTTGCCGTCGGGCACGTCGTCGCCCCAGCACTCCACCACGCTCAGCGCGCCGTGCTGCTTGAACACCGCTGCGGCCGTCAGCGCATGCTGGCGGTAGGCCTCGCGGTGGGCGGTGGGCACGGCGAGCACAAAGCCATCAACGTAATTCATGTCGAAACTCCAAGAAGTGGGTGATTGTGCGGTGGTCTGGCCCGCCAGGCCGCCTGATCACACGACGAACCAGGGGGCGCGAAATCGACGGCCCCGGCACAAGGAAAGCGCCCCACCCCGCTGCCTTGGTGGGACATCGCACAGACGGGCCCGCGTTGGACGGCGATGCTGGCGCCTAACGACCATCAAACACATGCCTGCCCAGACGGCCGACTCGTGATGCAACCGCCACCGCCCACCCTGATTTTGCCGCCCTGCGCCTGCCGCCCGCGCTGCACCGGCCGTTGCGGTGGCCG
>JANMKO010000028.1:0-8703 GCA_031372085.1 Betaproteobacteria bacterium | reverse complement strand
CGCCGTCGGTTCGTCGGGCGGCCCTGCCGGGCCAGACGGCTCGGCCGCGCAGCGCAGGCCGTCCAGCCAGTCTTCCACCTGCACCCCGGCGTGCCCCCAGCGCAGCGGCTGTGGCGGCGCAGCCTGGGGGTACCGCGCCTGCAGGGCTTGCCACTGCACCAGCATCGGCAGGGCGGTATCGGTCAGCTGCTGGGCACTGCGCTGTCCCTGCTCGGCCAGCGGCAGGCGGCCGGCGCGCGCCAGCCGCGCCACCTGGGCGGTGACGGTGCGTTGCAGGCCGGCGTCGGCGGCGCTGCCGGTGCCCGCCGCCACGGCGGGTGCGGCCCGCAGCGACTCGCGCAGCAGCTCGTCGAGCAAGCCGTATTCGACCAGGCCGGCCAGCGCAAACGGCTCGTCGTCGTCGGCCACGGCGTGGTCATCACCGAACACGACATCGAGCCGGGTGCGGAAAAACTCCTTCACCGGGTTGCGCAAAAAGGCGGCCAGCGCCGGCACGGTCAGCGCCACGGCGGGGTCGGGCGCCCAAGCGGGCGGCCGTGCAGTGGCCGGCGCGGCGGGTGGCTGGGCCGGCCGGCCGGTGTGGGCGGCACGCCACTCGCGGGCATGGGTGAACAGCGCCGGGCCAGCGGCCGCAACGGCGGCCACAGCGGCAGACGCCGGGCGGGTCGGGTCTCCGGATGGGTCATCGGACGGCGCACCGGGTGGGTCATCGGATGGCTCATCGGATGGCTCATCGGACGGCTCATCGGACGGGTCATCGGGTGGGTCATCGGATGGCACATCGGATGGATCACCGGCCAGCGCATCGGCTAGCTCAAAATAGCGCCGGCTGAAGGGCTGCAACGCATGCACCGTGGTGCGGCAGGCCAGCACATCGCCCGGCCAGCCGGCGGCCAGGTAATCACGCAGCTGCGACACCAGCACCGACGGCGGCTGCACGCTGTTGTCGCGCGCGCTGCGGCCGGCCCAACTGACCGACAGCACACGCCGCGCCGACAGCAGGGCTTCAAGCATCAGTTGCCGGTCATCGTCGCGCCGCGACCGGTCGCCGGGCCGGGCCTGGCCGGGTTGGCCCATCAGGTCAAAATCAGCGCGCGGGCTGCTGCGCGGGTAGTCGCCGTCGTTCATGCCGAGCAGGCAGACCACCTCGAACGGGATGGCGCGCATCGGCAGCAAGGTGCAAAACGTCACCCCGCCGGCCCGGAAGCGGCGCGCCTGGCCCGGCGCGTCCAAGCCGCCCAGCCAGGCCTCGCGGGCCACTGACAGCGGCACCGGCGCGTTGAAGCCGGCCGCGTCACACGCCGCCAGCCAGGCGCCCAGGGCGGTTTGCAGCGCGGCCAGCAGCGCGCGCTCGGGCTCGTCGGTGGCGCTGATGAAGGCGGCCACCAAGGCCCGGCAGCGCTCGGCCCACAGCGCCGGTGGGGCCGGGGTGCGCGCCACCGCCCACCAGTGCAGCAGCGCATCGACCAGGCCGGCCAGGCTGCCGGCCAGCGCGGCCTCCAGCCCGGCCACCTCGGCATAGGGCTGGATGCCGTCAAAGCCGGCGTCGCTGGCGCCCACCGCATAGCCCAGCAGCCAGCGCCGCAGGCCGAACAGCCAGGTGTTTTGTGCACCGCAGGCGGCCAGGCCCAGATCGGCCCGCTGCACCGGGCCCAGGCCCCAGCGGATGCCCGCGCCCTCGGTCCAGCGGGCCAGGCGCGGCAGGTCGGCCGCTTGCAGGCCAAAGCGCGCGGCGATGGCCGGCACGTCCAGCAGATCATGCAGCTCACTCAGGCGGCAGCGCTGCTGCGGCAGGCGCAGCAACCAGTCGAGTGCCAGCAGCAGCGGGTGCTGGCCGCGCTCGGGCAGGTCGGCAATGTCGAACGGGATGAACCGGTCGTCGCTGCGCGCAGGCTGGCCGAACACCGCGCGGATGGCCGGCGCAAAGCGCTGGATGTCGGGCACCATCACCACGATGTCGCGCGGGTTCAGCGGCGCAGCGCCGGGCGGCTGGGCCAGCAGGGCCAGCAGCTGGTCGTGCAGGATTTCAACCTCGCGCTGGGCGCTGTGGGCGATGTGGAAGACGATGGACCGGTCGGCCACATCGGGCGCCGGGTGGGCGTGCTCGGCCAGCGGCAGCAAATCGCGGATGCTGGCCTGCACTTGCCCCAGCAGGCTGCTGCCCGGGCCGTCGTCAAACAGATCGACCTTGTTCAGCGCAAAGCGCTGCCGGGCCAGCAGTACATCGTCAAAAGCATCGAGCTGGCGCACAAAATCACGCCCCTGCCGGCCCCAGGCGGCCAGCAGCGGGTGGGCATGGGCATGCATCGCGTCCAGCGGCAGGGCGGCCAGATCGCGCCCGGCGCGCAGCGGGTGGCGGCGCCGCACCTGGCGCAACAACTCACGGCCGTCGATGGTGTCGGCCCAGTGGTAGCGGCAGGGGTTGGGCACGGCCAGCAAGACCTGGCAATGCGCGGACAAGGCGGCCAGCGCCTGCAGGATCTGCATCGGCAGATGGGCCATGCCGAACAGCACCACGCGCCGGGGCAGCGCGGCGGCCGGTGCGCTGCCGGTGGCCAGGGCGGCGAGAAACCGCTGGTGCAATTGCGGCCGGGTGGCGGCGCGGTCAGCCTCGTCCAGCGGCAGCAGCAAGGCACGCCACAGCGCCGCCTGCCAGCGCTGGTCAGCCGGCAGCGGGGGGGCGTCGGCGGCGGCCTGCCCGGCGCTGCGTGGCAGGGTGTCGTGGCCGGCGGCCCAGGCGGCCAGCCAATCGCTGCGGTAGACCTGGTACTGGTCAAACAGATCGGCCAGGCGCTGGGCCAGTTGCCAGCGGCGGTCGGCGTCGCCCGCGCGCAAAAAGCCGGCCAGCGGCGCAAACACCGGTTGCGCCAGCACGCCGGGCAGGTTTTGCATCAGGCGCCAGGTGAGCGGCAGCTTGTCCAGCACCGACGCGCTGGGCACGGCGGCCCGGCCCAGCACCTGGCGGTAGGCGCGCCACAAGAAGCGCCCCGGCAGCTCAACCCGCGTGGCGGCCAGGATGCCGTGCTGGCTGGCCAGCGCCATCTTCAGCCACTCGGCCATGCCGTTGCTCTGGACCAGGAAGACTTCTTCCTCCAGCGGGCGCAGCGGCTGGCGGCGCAGCCACTCGAACACCGCATCGCCCAGCAACTCGGCGCGGTTGCCGTGCAGCACCAGCAGGCCGGGCGTGATGTCAGGCGTCATCGCGGCGGCACGGCCCGGGCCGGCCCGAAGGCGCAGGGCCGGTTGATGGGCCGGTTGATGGGCCGGCTGATGGGCCGGCTGATGGGCCGGTTGACGGGCCGGCTGATGCGCCAGCTGACGGGCCGGCGTGCTGGGCCCGCGTGCTGGGCGGCGCGGACTGGCGTCAAAGTGGCTGGGGCGCAGGCGGCTTGATCGACCGTGCCACCCGGCCCAGGTGCCCAGCCCCTGGGCGTGCCGGACGCCGGGTTTGACACGCGCCCGGCGCGGTTCGACAGGGGTGTCACGCTGGCTATCACGGCGCCGCGCAGTGTAGCGGCACCCCGCCGGCCCCTTGCCGTTCAGCATGCCGCACCCGAAGCCGGTGCGCAGGATGTGGCTGGGCATCAAGCGCCCGGCCAGCCGGTGCGGTGTTCGACGGGCGGGCCCTGCTGCCGCACGCCACCACCGGCGGCATTGCATCCGGCGCAATTTTTTGCACCGTTCGTCACCGCACAGACTCCAGGCGCGGGGCGGCGCACCCTGCGGCTTGTCACGGATGACGAGGAGTGTGCGATGACAAGTCAAGCCTGCGAACTGGGTGGTCGGGCCCGCAGCGAAACGCCTGTCGCGTGCCCGGAGGGCTGCGCGCCCGGCGCGGCCTTGAAGACGCAGTGCTATGCCTGCCAGCTGCGTGCGCTGTGTTCGCCCTGCGGCCCGGCCCACGCCGACTGGCGCCTGAGCGGCGACTTGATCTGCGACCGGAAGACGATGCTGTCCGGCGAGACGCTGCACCTGCAGGGCGACCGCTTCCAGTTTTTGCATGCCGTGCGCAGCGGCAGCTTCAAGTCCTGCCTGGCGCTGTCGGACGGGCGCGACCAGGTCTGCGGCTTCCACTCGGCGGGCGACGTGATCGGGCTTGACAGCGTTGACAGCGGCCGGCATGAAACCAGCGTCATTGCGCTGGAGGACACCCAGGCCTGCGCCATCGCCTACGCGCCATTGATGAAGGCGGCGCCGGGGCTGCTGCCCTTGCAGCACACGCTGACCCAGTTGATGGGCCGCGAGATCATGCGCGGGCTTGGCCGCATGATGCTGCTGGGAAATATGAGCGCTCGTGAGCGCATCGCCTCGTTCTTGCTCGACATGTCGCGCCGCTCCGCGGCACGCGGCGCGTCGGCCACCGAATTCAACTTGAGCATGACACGCGCCGAGATCGGCAGCTACCTCGGCATGACGCTGGAGACGGTGAGCCGCTCACTGGCGGCCTTCATGCAGGAGTGCCTGATCGACGTCAGCAACCGCCGAATCCGCATCACCAACCTCGACGCCTTCGTGCGTGAGTTTGAGCCGATCCGGCACTGACCCACTTGGCAGTGCGCCAAGCGCATTGGCCTGTTCCCCGACAGCGCCGTCAGCCCCGTCAGCGCCGTCACCCAGCGCGGGCCCGGCAAACGCGTTGAGGTCAAGCGCGACGGCGGCAAGGGCTGCGGCGGGTGCTTTGCCGAGTGCCCGTGCGGGGTGATCAGCAGGGTGCCTGGGGATGGTTGGCCAGCGCGTCAGACCAGCGCGCGCTCGATCTCGGAAAAGCTGTGCGCAATGGGCGTGATGTTGATGACCTTGCCGGACTGGCGCTCGATTTGCGCCCGCGACAAGATGCCGCGCACCCGGCGCGGGGTTTGCGCTGTGGCCGCCTCGATCACGAGCAAATGGTTGCGGCCGAGCCGTTGCAGCGTCTCGACCACATCGCCGACGCGGGCGGTCCTCATTCGGGCGTGATCGATGGCCTCCAGCATCGACAGGCCCGTCATCACGTCGGCAACGCACAGCTCGTCATAGTGGACGTTGCGCTCATGAACCAGGCGCATCTGTCGCTCACCGCGCAGATCGGTCGAGGTGACGATGCCTTCGATGGACGGCATGTCGGTCACCACAAAAAGCATGCGCACGCCCTGGTAGATCATCAACTGCTCCGCCTGTCGCAGCGATGTCGCGGGCGCGGTGGTCGCGGCCTTGACCAGCGTCAGGTCGGTCATGACATCGAGCGCTGGCGCGTCGAGGTCAACGAACGGCGCCTGCCACGGCCGGGCTTGCGCGATGGCCGTGCCCGGTTCGAGTCGAAAAGTCGGCAATGCGGCAGCAGTGTTCATCTTGGGCTCCAGGTCGTTTTGAACGCCGCAGGTGGCGCTCGAAGCCGGACATTACGCCCAAAATAGGCCGCGCGTCCGGCCATCGCCGCCGCATCAGACGCCGGCCGAGCGGCCTCGCGCTTGTGCCATGCCAAGGCCGACGGGTGCCCAGCAGCCAAACGCTGTGGCGACGATCGAGTTCAACCGTTCAGGCACCGCCCGCACGGGCAAGTCGGTGATCCACCACCGCCCCACGCGGCCGGGGTCGATCGGCATGTCTTGGCGCACAGCCCTACCTGACTGGGTAGTGTTCGTCAGCGCCGGCCGGGCTAATGTGGTGTTGCGCGCTGTGCGCGACTGACGAAAATCGACGGCGCGCGGGTTTGGCGGGCGGCTTTGGCGGCCATCCGGGCACAAAGACACGGTGTTGTGTCGCGTTTGCAGTGCAGCACCGCACCGGCGGGGTGCCGGCGGTGCAACAGGCGCCCGGCTTTCAGGCGGGTGGCACGGCGGGTGCACTTGACGGTGCGGTTCTGCTCTATCTTTCTGCCGGCTTCGCACCAACACATCGGAGGGCAAGGCATGCATTCACTTGGCATCAACATCCGCAGGTGGCAGGTGCGGGGCAGTGTGGCCCCGGTGGCCCCGGTGGCTGTGCTGGCCGGCGCCCGGCGATGACGGCGGCTTCGGTACGGGTCACCTTGCGCCAGTTGTGCCACCTGGGGCTGCCCGCGGCACTGCTGCTGCCGTCCTTGCTGCCGGTGCTGCGCGAATTGGTGCCGGCCAGCCATGCCGGCTTCTTTTTCTGTGACGAGCGTGGCGGCATCAGCAACCTGTATGCCGAGCGTTTGCTGCCGCCCGGTGTGATGGCCAGCTACCACGACCAGCACAGCAACCAGCGCTTTCGCAGCCAGTACCTGGGCCGGGTGGCCGCCGCCAGCCCGATCAGCCGGCGCAGCGTGGGCGCCGACGAGCGCAGCAGCGCCTACGGCCGCGACGTGCTGGTGCCGCTGGGCATCGAGCACTTTCTCTACGCCATCGTGCGCCACCCGGGCCAGGGCACCGTGTTGGGCCAGCTCAGCCTGTACCGGGGCAGCGACGCGCCGGCCTTCAGCAGCGACGACGAGCAGGCGCTGCAAAGCGTGCTGCACTACCTGGGCCAAGGGCTGGCGGTGCCGTCGCCCGTGGGGCTGCGCGACCTGCAAGACCAGGCGGTGGAAGAAGGTTTGGCGCTGCTCGACGGCCAGGGCCGTGAGCTGTATGCCGATGCCAACTGGCCCCGCTTGATCCGCCTGGCCCACGGCAACGCCATCACGCCGGCCACCGCCCTGCTGGAGCGCGAGACCCTGCCGCGCTTCGTCTCGGCGGTGCTGGCTGCGGTGCTGAGCGCGCCCAACGCCATCCACCAGGTGACCACCGCCTGGGGCCAGTTTGCGTTCCGCCAGCACGCCATGGCGTCGGGCCAGGGTGAGCAAGCGGTGGCACTGCTGCTGTCGCGCCTGGCGGCCGAGCCGCTGCGCCAGGCACAAGGCGCAGCGGCGCTGGGTCTGGCGCCGCAACAGCGCGAGGTGGCGGTGCTGATGGCCCAGGGCCACAGCAACACCGAGATTGCCCAGCACCTGGGCATCACCACCAACACCGCCGCCTACCACGCCAAGCAGGTATTTGCGCGGCTGGGTGTGCATGAGCGCAGCGCGGTGGCGCGGGTGCTGGGGGCGGCGGCGGTGGGGGCGCGGCAGGGTTGACGCAACGCCGGTTGCCTGTGCTGCGGCACTGCCGGCGCTGCCCTCCCCGTCAAGGCACGCAGGGGCCCCGGCGGGCGTCCCGCAGGCCTGGCGGCAAGTGGGCCCTGATCTGCGCCAGGCTTTCACCACCGGCCAGCCGCCCGGCGATGTAGCGGGCGGCTTGCGGCGCGGCCATGCTGGTGCCGTTGCTGCGCAGCACCATGCCGCTGCGGCTGCCGGCCACGCGGATGCCGGACAAGGCGATGCCGGCGTCGGCCACTGCCGACAGGGTGGGGCCGTGGTTGTCGTCCGGGCCGGCGGCGGTGTAGGCGCTGGCCGCCCGCTGTTGCAGCGCATCGGCCGGATGCACCAGTGCCCCCACCGACCAGCTGCACTGGCCGCCGGCCAGGGTGCTGAAGATGTTTTGGTCGTTCAGGTGCGCGGCAGTGCCATCGTCATTGGGCACCAGCCGCGCGCTCTGCGGCCGGTCGATGCCGACGGTGGTGTCGTCGCGTTCCACCCAGGTCTGCACGGACAGCGCGCGCGCCCCCGCGTCCCCCGGTTGGCGCAGGCTGACCAGCGTGATGGTCCAGCGGCCCGCCGGTGCCTCGACATAGTCGGCATGAACCCGCGTGGCCGCCAGCACCAGCAGCGCCATCGAGCGGTACAGGCTTTGACTGGCCTTGCTGACAAACACCAGGCCGGCCACCGCCTGCTGGCTGTTGGGCACGTAGCAGGCGGTGCCGCAAACGGCGCCCAGCCTGACGATGCGGTCCGGGCCGGTGACGGTGATCGCCACTTCGTCCGCGTCCAGCCACTGGTCTGCGCCCGGCTTGGCCAGGTCGGAGAACCAGAGTTCGACATAGGTCTCGAAAGACTTGTCGGCCGGCAATTGCAGTGTCAGGCGCACCGCCTGGCCGGGCAGCAGCGCCTGCGTGGCATGCACGCCGCCAGCCAAGACGGCAGTCTGGTCCAGCGCGTCGCTGTCATGCACGGTGCCGTGTGCATTGCCGGCGGCCACCACCACCGCCATGTTGTCGTAGCCGTTGCACAACTCGTCTACCGCCATCTCGACCAGGCTGGTGCCGTCGTGCGGCCCGGCAATGGCGCCGTAGCTCACGTTGACCACCAGCGGCGGCGCCAGCACCGGCGGCATTGACGCCTGCCCCAGATCCCGGGCTTCGCCCATGATGCGATGCATGGCATCGACGGCGTTGACGGCCAGCCAGCGGCCCGACGAGATGGTGGTTTGCTCGCGCGGCAGCCGCACCACCACCAGGGGCAGTTCGCGCAGCGAGACATCGGCTGGCCCAAGGGTTGGCGGGCATGCCGTGGGCACACCATCGTCCGGCGTCACGTTGCCCAGCAACGGCGTTTCGCCCGCCAGCAGGCCAAGCACCGCCGCCGAATGCGACGAGCGCTGCATCAACTCAGGCATGAAGACCAGCGGGTCAGCGTACAGCGCTTCTTCATCCACTTCGCCGTCCACCGTGTGCTGGCCGATCAGATTGTTCATCGCCACCTGGCCCAGTTGCTTGCCGTACGGAAACCCGGTCGGTGACACCCACGGCGCCTTGAGAGGCAACGGCACGATGGACTGGTCCCACAGCGAGACGATTCTGGTCGTCAACAGGCCCGGGTACCGGACGGCGGCATGGCCGAAGGGACAGGCG
>JANMKO010000025.1:0-6515 GCA_031372085.1 Betaproteobacteria bacterium | reverse complement strand
GTGTGTGCTGGTGGGGGTGATGCTGCTGGGCCGGGGCCAATAATTGGCGGCTTGATCAACGGAGAAACCAAATGGACCTGGGCATCAACGGCAAATGGGCGCTGGTCTGCGCTGCCAGCAAAGGGCTGGGCAAGGGCTGCGCGCAGGCGCTGGCGCGTGAGGGCGTCAACCTGGTGATCACCGCGCGCGGCGCCGACGCGCTGGCCGCCACCGCCGCCGCCTTGCGCGCCGCCCACCCCGCTGTCGAGGTGCGCACGGTGCTGGGCGACATCACCACCGCCGACGGCCGCGCCCAGGCGCTGGCCGCCTGCCCGCAGGTGGACATCCTGGTCAACAACGCCGGTGGCCCGCCGCCGGGGGATTTCCGCCAATGGGATCGCGCCGCCTGGATTGCCGCGCTGGATGCCAACATGCTCACGCCCATCGAGCTGATCAAGGCCACGGTGGACGCGATGGCGGCCCGCGGCTTTGGCCGGGTGGTCAACATCACCTCGGGCGCGGTGAAGGCGCCGATCGATTTTCTCGGCCTGTCCAACGGCGCGCGCAGCGGGCTGACCGGTTTTGTCGCCGGCCTGGCGCGCCAGCCGCAACTGGCCGGGCGCAATGTGACGATCAACAACCTGTTGCCCGGCTCGTTTGACACCGACCGGCTGAAACAGGGCTTCCAGGCCAACGCCGCCAAAGCCGGTTTGAGCCCTGACGCGCTGGCTGAGCGCCGCCGCATGCAGGTGCCGGCGCAGCGTTTTGGCACGCCGGCCGAGTTTGGTGAGCTGTGCGCTTTTGTCTGCAGCCAGCAGGCCGGCTACCTGACGGGGCAGAACCTGCTGCTGGACGGCGGCGCCTACCCGGGCACGTTTTGAGCCCGCCCGCGATGCGCGACCGCCTGGCCGTCTGGCCGCAATACCTTGTGCCCCAACAGGCGCTCACGCGCTTTGCCGGCGTGGTGGCGCGCTGGCAGGGTGGGGCGGCCAGCGGCGCGCTGATCCGCTGGTTCATCCGCCGCTACAACGTGCGCATGGCCGAGGCCGCCGAGCCGCGCCCCGAGGCTTACGCCAGCTTCAATGATTTTTTCACCCGCGCACTGCGCCCCGGCGCCCGGCCGCTGGCCACCGCCTACCTGCTGAGCCCGGTGGACGGCGCCATCAGCCAGTTTGGCCGCATCCAGCGCGGGCAGATCTTCCAGGCCAAGGGCCACCAGTACAGCGCCGCCGCGCTGTTGGGCGGCGATGCGGTGGGTGATCCAAAAAGCGCCAACGCGCTGGCCGCACCGTTTGAAGACGGCCGCTTTGCCACGCTGTACCTGAGCCCGCGCGACTACCACCGCATCCACATGCCCTGCGCCGGCACGCTGCGGCGCATGGTGCATGTGCCGGGCGCGCTGTTTTCAGTCAACCCGACCACGGCACGCGGCGTGCCGGGGCTGTTTGCCCGCAACGAGCGGGTGGTCTGCCTGTTTGACGATGCGCAGGGCCAGCCGTTTGCGCTGGTGCTGGTGGGCGCCACCATCGTCGGCAGCATGGCCACCGTGTGGCATGGCGTGGTCAACCCGCCCCGGCCGGGCGTGCTGCGCGATTGGCGCTACGGCGGCGCGGACGGCGCGGCGCCGGTGACGCTGGCGCAGGGCGCCGAGATGGGCCGGTTCTTGCTGGGATCAACGGTGGTGATGCTGTTCCCCAAGCCGGCCACCGGCGCGTGGGCTTTCAACCCGGGCTGGGCGGCGGGCGGGTTGATCCGGATGGGCGAAATGATGGGTGAATCGACGGGCAAATCGACGGGCGAATCGACGGGCGAATCAGCGGGCGATTCGACGGGCGATTCGACGGCTGACAAGATCGTCGGCCCGCATTGACCCGCACGTTGTAGGTGCCCTGTCGGCGCTGTTTGCCCGGGTGCAGGCGCAAACGCTGCTGGCGCCGGTGTTAAACCGGCACTGGCCGCCGGCAGACTGAGCACCTGCTGCACACAGTGCAGCAAGGCTGCCTGGCCGGCCGCGTCCGTCACCGCCAGGCGTGTGAAATCCGGCCCGGCCAGCCGCAGGTCGGCAAACAGCCCGGTGGCGTCGTCGTGAAAGTGCAAAAACGCCTGGCCGCGCCGGTAAAAACAGCCGGGCCGGCGCTCGGCCAGGCCGGGCAGCCCGCGCAGTGCGGCCAGCAGCGGGGCCAGGTGGGCAAGGGTGTCGGGGCCGGCGTGTTTCATCGGGGCAGGGCGCAGTTTGACGCGGCCGGATCATCGCGCAAAACCGACCGTGCGCGGCCCAACGGGCACGCGGCCATCGGGTACAACCGGGCGGCAGGCCAGCGCGGCCGGCGACTGCAAAAACCGGGAGGGCGTGATGGACGTGGTTCGACGGATTCAGGCTTTCAACGCCGGGCGCGAGCCCGAGCGCCTGCAGCTCAAATACCAGCGCATGCACGGCGATGCGTTTGCGTTTTTTCGGGCCACCTGCCATTTGTTTCATGACCGGCTGCCACGCACCGGCGTGCTGCGCTCGGCGCCGCTGGTCTGGGCTTGCGGTGACCTGCACTTCGAGAACTTCGGCAGCTACCGGGGCGACAACCGGCAGGTCTATTTCGACCTCACCGATTTTGACGAAGCCGCGCTGGCCCCCGCCAGCTGGGATTTGCTGCGCCTGCTCACCAGCCTGTGGGTGGGCGCTGGCAGCCTGGGCCTGCGCCGGCGCGAGGTACAGCACCTGGGCCAGGCGCTGCTGGGCGCCTACGGTGCCGCGCTGGCCGAGGGCAAGGCGTACTGGATCGAGCGCGAGACCGCCCAGGGCCTGGTGCACCGGCTGCTGGACGGCTTGAAAGACCGCAAGCGCGCTGATTTTTTGGCCAGCCGCACCAGCAAGACCGGCGCGCGCCGGGTGCTGCGGGTGGACAACGGCAAGGCGCTGCCGGCCAGCGCCGCGCAGCGTGATGCGGTGGCCGGGTTCATGGCCGGTTTTGCCAAGGCCCAGCCTGAGCCGGACCGGTTCAAGTTGTTCGACGTGGCGCGCCGCATCGCCGGCCTGGGCAGCCTGGGCACCGAGCGGTTTGTCGTGCTGGTGCAGGGCGCGGGCGGCGCCGCCGGCGCCAGCCTGCTGGATCTGAAAGGCGCGCAGCCGTCGTCGCTGCTGCCGCACCTGGCCGGGCTGCCGGGCGCCGTGCAGCCGCGCTGGCCCAACCAGGCCGACCGGGTGGTGGCGCTGCAACGCCGGCTGCAGGCCGTGCCGATGGCGCTGCTGCAAGCGGTGTGGCTGGGTGACGCGCCGTGCGTGCTGCGTGAGCTGCAACCGTCCGAGGACCGCATCAGCCTGGACCGGGCCGACCACTCACTGGCCGAGATGGCCCAAGTGATCGGCCACATGGGCCGGCTGCTGGCCTGGGCCCAGCTGCGCAGCGCCGGGCGCCAGGGCTCGGCCCCGGCTGACGCGCTGATCGATTTTGGCCTGCGCAAAAAATGGCCCGACCGGCTGATGGACATCGCGCAAGACCTGGCCCAGCAAGTGCGCCGGGATGCGGTGGTGTTTGATGCGGCGTTTGACGCCGGTGCTTTTGCGCCGGCTGGGCCGCCTGCCACGCCGCCCTCAACCGCCTGACAGGCTCTGCCCGTCTTCGGCCGTCAGGCCGCCCAGGTGGTCGGTGCGGTTGACTTGCAGCACCCGGTGCGGCGCAGCGGCGCTGGCCCAAGTCACCGACGTGTTGGCCAGTCGGTCGGGTAAGCGCAGACCGGCCGGCAGCAGCAGCGGCCCGTGCTGTAGCCAGTCATGGATCACCAGGCCGTGCGTCACCACCGCCAGCGGCCCGCCCGCCGCTGCCTGGTGTGCGATCAGCAACGCCCAGGCAGCGGCGCAGCGGGCGCGGAACCCGGCCGCCGATTCACCACCGGGTGGCGCGTCAACGGCGGTCAGGGGATCGTGGTCCAGGCTGTCGTAGGGCCGGCCGCGCAGATCGCCAAAGTTGCGCTCATGCAGCAACGGCGTGGTGGTCACCGGCAGGCCGCAGACCTGGGCGATGGCCTGCGCGGTGGCCAACGCGCGCGGCAGGTCGCTGCTCAGGATGGCGGCCAGCCCGGCGCCGCGCAAGTGCTGGGCCAGCGCGGCGGCCTGGGCCTGGCCGCGCGCCGACAGCGGCGTGTCGGCCGGTTGCAGCACCCGGCTGACGTTGAGTGCGGTCTCGCCGTGGCGGATGATGATCAGGGTCATGGTCGCGGTGCGTCGGGGGTCGGGTGGTCGGGTGGGTCGCGGTGCGTCGGGTGGGTCGCGTGGTCAGGCTGTCAGGCTGTTAGGCTGCTGAAATGGATTGGATCGACGCCTGGATGCCGAGCTGGCAATTTGCCGAAGTTCACCACATCCGCAGCAGCGCGTCGCCGGCCGCGCTGCTGGACGCGGCTGCGGCCTACCGGCCCGACGACGATGTGCTGATCGGCGCCGCGCTGGCGCTGCGCGAATCGCCCGCCCGGCTGGCCGCTGCGCTGGGCCTGGCCAGCGCGCTGGCCGACCGGCCACGTTTTGGCAAGGCTGATTTTTTGCCGCTCGGCCGGCTGGGCGACGAGGCCCTGGCCTACGGCCTGGTGGGCCGGTTCTGGGAGCCGGGCTATGGCCTGGTGCCGCTGCCAGACGCCGACGCCTTCCGCCGCTTTGCCGAGCCCGGCGTGGCCAAGCTGCTGCTGGCGTTTGAGGCCTATGCCGACGACAGCGGCAGCGGCAGCGGTAGCGAAGAAGGCGGCGGCGCCACCGTGATCACCACCGTCTCACGCCTGGTCTGCGCTGACGACGCCACGCGCCGCCGCATGGCGCTGTACTGGGGCTTGATCCGGCCGGCCAGCGGCCTGGTGCGCCAGCGCCTGCTGGCACAGATCAAGCGCGTGGCCGAGCGCCGGTGAGTGCAGGTGAGGGCCGGCCCAGGCGCTCAGCGCACCAAGTTGACGCCGCCGTCCACCGTCAACGTGGTGCCCACCACGTAGTCACCGGCCCGGCTGGCCAGGTAGATGGCGGCGGCGGCCATGTCGTCGTCCACACCCACCCGGCGCGCCGGGATGCGGGCGGCCACCGCAGCCGCGTTGTCGCGGGCGTCGCGGTTCATCTCGCTGGCAAAAGCGCCCGGGCACAGCGCGTTGACGACGATGTTGTCCTGCACCAGCCGCAGCGCCATGCGCTTGCTCAGGTGGATCAGCCCCGATTTGCTGGCGGCGTAGCTGTAGGTTTCTTGCGGGTTGACCGTCTGGCCGTCGATCGAGGCGATGTTGATCACCTTGGCCGGCTGGCGGCCGCCATCGGCCGACGCACCGGCGATCAGCAGCTTGTGCAATGCCTGCGTCAAGAAAAACGGCGATTTGAGGTTCAGATCGACCACCTTGTCCCAGCCGGCCTCGGGAAACTCATCAAACGGCGCACCCCAGGCCGCCCCGGCGTTGTTCACCAGGATGTCGAGCCGGGTTTCGTGCGCGCCGTAGGCCGCCACCAGCCCGGCAATGCCGGCCGGGGTGGACACATCGGCCGGCAGTGAGATGCACGGCCCGGCGCCCGCAAACTGCGCCGTCAGCTCGGCGGCGGTGGCGTCGCAGACCGACGCCTTGCGCGCCGAGATGTAGACCTTGGCGCCCTGCTGCAAAAAGCCGGCGGCAATCATGCGGCCGATGCCGCGTGAGCCGCCGGTGATCAGCGCGGTGCGGCCGTCGAGTGAAAAGAGTTTGCTCATCGGGTGTGTCCTGAAAAAAGGGTTGCAAGGTCAGCCGAAATCGGCCGCAGCCGCCATTGCGCCCAGCCGGGCGGTGATGGCGTGAAACTCGGTCACGGTGTGGTCGATGATTTGCTGCACCGTCAGCACACCGTGGATCAGCCCGGCCGACTGGCCGGCCAGGGCCGGGGCGGCGTCCATGTCGCCGCCAAAATACACCTGCTGGATGGCGGCAAAGGTGGTGGCCGGCATCAGCCCGGCTTCATGGATGGCCTGGGTGAAGGTGGTTTTGAGCGCCCGGATGCAGGGCGTTGATTTTTTGTTCAGCACCCAGGTGCCGGTGGCGTCCGCCGCCAGGATGGCGTTTTTGAAGTTCTGGTGCACCGGGCTCTCGGCGCTGGCCACAAAGCGGGTGCCCATCTGGATGGCCTCGGCGCCCAGCGCAAACGCCGCCGCCATGCCGCGGCCGTCGATGATGCCGCCGGCAGCGATCAACGGCACCTGCACCCGCTCGCGGATGGCTTGCAGCAGCACCAGCGTGCTCACCTCCTCGGGGTTTTTAAAGCCGCCGCCCTCAGCGCCCTCGACCACCAGGCCGTCGATGCCGGCGTCCACGCACTTCAGCGCGGTGTCCAGGGTGGGCACGGCGTGGTAGACCTTGATGCCGGCGCCGTGCAGCGGGGCGATGAACTTGGCCGGGCTGCCGGCCGAGGTGGTGACAAAGCGGATGCCGGACTCGCAGACAAAGCGCAGCATCGCGTCATCTTTCAAGAACCGGATCGGCAGGTTGACGCCAAACGGCAGGCCGCTGGCCAGCATCGTGCGGATCTCGCGCTGGCAGTTGTCGGTCTCACCCGA
>JANMKO010000012.1:0-8756 GCA_031372085.1 Betaproteobacteria bacterium | reverse complement strand
GTTGGTGGCATACAGGCCGCGTTTGATGCTGGCGATGATCTCTTCGCGCGGCTTGTCTCCGGCCAGCATGTAGGTGTTGGTCATGCGCGGCATGGGCACGTGGGCGTAGCTCTCGCGCCGACCATTGCCGGTGGGCTTGACGCCCATCAGGCGGGCGTTCATCGAGTCCTGGATGTAGCCCTTGAGGATGCCGTCTTCGATCAACACATTGCGCTGCGAGGCATGGCCTTCGTCGTCGACATTGAGCGAGCCGCGGCGGTCGGCGATGGTGCCGTCGTCGAGTACCGTCACGCCCTTGGCGGCGACGCGCTGGCCGATGCGCCCGGCAAAGGCCGACGAGCCCTTGCGGTTGAAGTCGCCTTCCAGGCCATGGCCCACCGCCTCGTGCAACAGCACACCTGGCCAGCCCGGGCCCAGCACCACGGTCATCTCGCCGGCCGGCGCCGGGCGTGAGTCGAGGTTGGTGAGCGCGGCGTTGACGGCTTGATCGACGTACAGCGTGAGCTGCTCGTCCTGAAAATAACCCAGGCCGAAGCGGCCGCCACCGCCGCCCGATCCCACCTCGCGCCGGCCGTTGGCCTCAGCGATCACGGTGATCGACAGCCTCACCATCGGCCGCACATCGGCGGCGCGGGTGCCGTCGGCACGCGCCACCAGCACCACGACGTATTCGGCGGCCACGCCGGCCAACACCTGCACCACGCGCGGGTCACGGGCGCGGGCCATCTTCTCGATTTTTTCGAGCAACGCCACTTTTTGCACGCTGTCGAGCGTGGCGATCGGGTCGGTGGGGCGGTACAGCGCCCGGCTGGTGGCGATCTTGGGCGCCCGACCCAGCTTGACGCGCCGGCTCTGGCCGGCTGCGGCAATGCTGCGCACGGTGCGCGCGGCGTCCAACAGGCTGGCCTCTGAGATGTCGTCGCTGTAAGCGAAGGCGGTTTTTTCACCGGCCACCGCGCGCACACCCACGCCCTGGTCGATGCTGAAGCTGCCGCTCTTGACGATGCCTTCTTCCAGGCTCCAGCCCTCATGGCGGGTGATCTGAAAGTACAGGTCGGCGTCATCGACCCGGTGCTCGCCGATCACGCCCAGTGCGGCGGCCAGCTTGGCTTCATCGAGACCAAAGGGATCGATCAGCAATTGCTGGGCGATGGCGAGACGTTCTAGGGTGGGTTCGCGCGAGATCATGCGTCGATTGTAGGAGGGGGGTGGCCGGTCTGGCGGCGCTCAGCCCGGCCCGTCGTCTGGCGGGCTGTGGCCTGGCGCATCGCGCCGCAGCGCCAGCGCCCGCTCGTACAGCGCATTGCGCGGCGCGCCGCTCAGCTCAGCCGCCAGCGCCACCGCTTGCTTGAGCGGCAAATCGCGCAGCAGCGGGCCCAGCAGGCGCTCGGCTTCGGCCGGCAAACCGGCCGCACCGGCCAGCACCACGGCGGCCGGCAGGGCATGCAGCACCAGCACAAACTCACCCCGGCTGCGGTGGGCGTCGGCCGCCAGCCAGGCCGGCAGATCGGCCGCCGGCAGCGTGACGACGGTTTCGAACTGCTTGGTCAGCTCTCGGCACAGCGTGACGCGGCGGGCCGGCGCGGCGTCGGCCAGGGCGGTGAGCAGCGCGTCGATGCGGTGCGGTGCCTCAAACAGCACCTGGCAACCCGGTGCGGCGGCGGTGGCCTGCAGCGCGCTGCGCCGGTCTTGGCCCTTGCCGGGCAAAAAGCCGACAAACGTGAAGCCCTGGGCCGTGGCGTCGCCGGCCACGCGCGTGTCCACACAACCCGCCACACTCAGCGCAGCCACTGGGCTGCTGGCGCCCGGGATCGGCAGCACCCGGTGGCCGGCGGTGGCCACCGCCGCCACCAAAATAGCGCCGGGGTCTGAGACGGCCGGCGTGCCGGCGTCGCTGGCATAGGCCACCCGCTGGCCCAACGCCAGCCGCCCGATCACCGTCTGCGCGGCCGCCTGCTCGTTGTGCTGGTGCAGCGCCAGCAGCGGTTTGTCCAGCCCCAGGTGGCGCAGCAATTGGCCGGTGACGCGGGTGTCCTCACAGGCCACGGCGTCCACCAGGCCCAGGATGTAAATCGCTCGAAGTGTCAAGTCGGCCAGGTTGCCGATGGGCGTGGCCACCACATACAGTGCGCCGGCCGGGTGGTGCTGGCCGGCGGTGGCCGCCGCAGCGGCCTGGGTCAACAGCGAGGCAGAGATGGTCACGGATGGCGGCTGGCGCGGGTTTTTGGGGGGTCGGCTGCTGGCAAAGCCGCCGGGCCAGAGCACCAAGCAGGTGGGCGACAGCGCCGAAGACCGGGCCCTGGTTTTTTTGCAGCAGCAGGGCCTGCGGCTGGTGGGCCGCAATTATCGGCTGGCCGGTGGCCCGCGCCAGCGCGGTGCCGAGATCGACCTGATCCTGCACGCGCCCGACGGCACGCTGGTGTTTGTCGAGGTGCGGGCCCGCCGCACCGCCAGCCACGGCGGCGCGGCGGGCAGTGTGTCGCTGGCCAAGCAGCGCCGCACGGTGCGCGCCGCCCAGCACTATCTGATGGGCCTGGCCAGCGTGCCGCCCTGCCGTTTTGATGTGGTGGCCATCGACGGCGACTCGTTGCAGTGGCTGCAGGCGGCGTTTGGCGCTTGATCGGCCAGCCCGCTGCGCACCGGCGCGGCACGGAACTGCCCCGCCAAGGGGCTGTCTTATCATCATGTCCATGCTTGAGCAACGCATCCAGCAGCAGTTTTTTGAAAGCGCTGACCTCAAATATCAGTCGGCCGAGGTGCTGGGCCGGCCGATCGAGAACGCCGTGGCCGCGCTGGTGGGCGGGCTCACGGCGGGCGGGCGGGTGCTGGTGGCGGGGTTGGGCGCGTCGGCCAGCCTGGCGCAGCTGGTGGTCACTGAGCTGGTGGGCGGCTTTGAGCGGGATCGCCCCGGCCTGGCCGCCTTGACGCTGACGGCCGACGGCGCGGCGCTGCCGGCGCTGGTGGCCGGTGGCTACGACAAAGTGCTGGCGCGCCAGGTCGACACGCTCGGCCAGCCCGGTGACCTGCTGCTGCTGATCGACAGCGACGGCAACCACCCGGCGCTGCTGGCCGCCGCCAGCGCGGCGCAGGCCAAAGACATGACGGTGATCGCACTCACCGGGCGCAGCGGCGGTGCGCTGGCCCAGGTGCTGGGTGAAACCGATGTGCTGGTGGCCGTGCCGCACGACCGCCGGGTGCGGGTGCTGGAAACCCACCTGCTGGTGTTGCACTGCCTGTGTGATGCCATCGATCTACAACTGCTGGGCGAACAGGATGCTGCATGACCTTCCGAACCAAGTTTGACCGCGCGCCCCGGGCGGTGTTGCGCGCCACCACACGGGTTGCGGTGCTGGCCGCCGTGTTGACCACCACCACCTTGCTGGGCGCCTGCGCCCCGCTGGTGCTGGGCGGCGCGATGGTGGGTGGGGCGCTGTCGTTCACTGACCGGCGCACCACCGGCGCCCAGTTGGAGGACGAGGCCATCGAGTTGAAATCGGGCGGCCGCATCGGCGCGGTCAGCACCGGCCATGTCAACGTCACCAGCTACAACCGGCTGGTGCTGATCACCGGTGAGGTGGCCACCGACGCCGAGCGCACGGCGGTAGAGCAGGCGGTGGCGCGCATCGACAACGTGCAGTCCACTGTCAATGAGCTGGTGGTCGGGTTCAGCAGCTCGATCAGCGCGCGCGGCAACGACACCATCCTGACCAGCAAGGTCAAGGCCGGCTTCATTGACGCGGCCGATTTGCAATCCAACGCCATCAAGGTGGTGGCCGAGCGCGGCGTGGTCTACCTGATGGGCCGGGTGACCGAGCGTGAGGCCGGCCGCGCCACCGGCCTGGCCCGGGCCGTGACCGGCGTGGCCAAGGTGGTGCGGGTGTTTGAGGTGATCAGCGAGGCCGAGCTGGCGCAGTTGCAGCCCCCGGCCAAGAAGTAGGCGGGCGGCGGCCGATCCGTTGGCGGATCGTCGCTGGGTCGGGCGGCGGGCTTACCTCAAGCGCCGCAGCAGGCTGGACGTGTCCCAGCGCTGGCCGCCACGGGCCTGGATGTCGGCATAAAACTGGTCTACCAGCGCGGTGACGGGCAAGCGCGCGCCGTTGCGCCGGGCTTCGTCCAGCACCAGGCCCAGGTCTTTGCGCATCCAGTCCACGGCAAAACCGAAGTCGAACTGGTCGTCCACCATCGTGGCGCCGCGGTTGTCCATCTGCCAGCTCTGGGCTGCGCCTTGGCCGATGACGCCCAGCACCTGCTTGATGTCCAGCCCCGCTTGCTGGCCAAAGGCGATGCCCTCGGCCAGCGCCTGCACCAGGCCGGCGATGCACACCTGGTTGACCATCTTGGCCAGTTGGCCGGCACCGCTGTCGCCTAGCAGCGTCACCGCTTTGGCGTACGCCAGCGCCACCGGCCGCATGGCGTCAAACGCGGTGGCATCACCACCGCACATCACCGTCAGCGCACCGTTCACCGCGCCGGCCTGGCCGCCCGAGACCGGCGCATCGACAAACTGCAGGCCCAGCCGCCGGGCGTCGGCAAACAAGGCCCGCGCCACGTTGGCTGAGGCGGTGGTGTGGTCGGTCAATACGGCGCCCGGCGCCATGCCGGCCAACGCGCCGTGCTCACCCAGCACCACCGAGCACAAATCGTCGTCATTGCCGACGCAGGCAAAAACAAACTCGGCGCCGCTGGCTGCCTCACGCGGGGTGGCGGCGGCGCTGCCACCGTGCTGCGCCACCCAAGCCTGCGCTTTGGCAGCGGTGCGGTTGTAGACGGTGACTTGGTGGCCGGCGGCGGCCAGGTGGCCGGCCATCGGGGCGCCCATCACGCCCAGGCCCAAGAAGGCGACACGGCGGGCGGGGGTGGGGTCGTGGGTTTTCATGCCGTCCAGTTTAGGGCGGCACCGGGCCTGGCCCTGGCCGCCTGCAGGCCCGGCAGGCCCGCACGGCTCACATGATCGACAGGTGCTCGGTGCCGGCCGACAGATCGCGGTTTTGCGCGCGCAGGCTGTGCAGCTTGATGTGCAGCCGCAGGTCGTTCACCGAGTCGGCATTGCGCAGCGCGTCTTCGTAAGTCACGTCGTGGTGTTCGTACAGATCAAACAGCGCCTGGTCAAAGGTCTGCATGCCCAGCTCGCGTGAGCGGCGCATCAAATCCTTCATCTCGGCCACCTCGCCCTTGAAGATCAGGTCGGCTATCAGCGGCGTGTTCAGCAGCACCTCTACCGCCACGATGCGGCCTTTGCCCTCCTCGCGCGGCAGCAGGCGCTGCGAGACGATGGCCCGCAGGTTGAGCGACAAATCCATCAGCAGCTGCTGGCGCCGCTCTTCAGGAAACAGGTTGATGATGCGGTCTAGCGCCTGGTTGGCGCTGTTGGCATGCAGGGTGGTGATGCACAGGTGGCCGGTCTCGGCAAAGGCCACGGCATGGTCCATCGTCACCCGGTCGCGGATCTCGCCCATCAAGATCACATCCGGCGCCTGGCGCAGCGTGTTTTTCAGCGCCGGCTCCCAGCCGTCGGTGTCGATGCCCACCTCACGCTGGGTGACGATGCAGTTTTTGTGCGCATGCACAAACTCCACCGGGTCTTCGATCGTGATGATGTGGCCTTGGCTGTTCTCGTTGCGGTGGTCCACCATCGCCGCCAGCGAGGTGGATTTGCCCGAGCCGGTGGCGCCCACCATGATCACCAGGCCGCGCTTGGCCATCGCGATCTCTTTGAGCACGGGCGGCAGGCCCAGGCCGTCGATGGTGGGCAGGGTTTGCGGGATGGTGCGCATCACCAGACCGACAAAACCCTGCTGCATGAAGGCGTTGACCCGGAACCGTCCCACGCCCTGCGGCGAGATGGCGAAGTTGCACTCTTTGGTGCGCTCGAACTCTGACGCCTGGCGCTCGTTCATCACCGACCGCGCCAGCGCCAGCGTGTGCTGGCCGGTGAGCGGCTGCGGCGACACCCGGGTGACACGCCCGTCCACCTTGATGGCGGGCGGAAAGTCAGCCGTCAAGAACAGGTCTGACCCGCCCCGGCTGGTCATCAGCCGCAGCAGGTCATTGATGAATTTGGAAGCTTGCTCGCGTTCCATGCGGGTGTTCTCCGGGGTGCCGGGCGATTGTGGCGCAGGTCGCGCACAGTGCTGTGGCGCGCATCTGTTGCGCGGGCCCGTGGCCCGGCAGCGGCGCTCAGCCGGGGAAGTTTTCCGGAATCTTGGCCTTTGAGCGGGCCTCGGCCGGCGCAATCAAATTGCGCCGCACCAGATCGCTCAGGTTCTGGTCCAGGGTTTGCATGCCCACGTTCTGGCCGGTCTGGATCGACGAGTACATCTGCGCCACCTTGTTCTCGCGGATCAGGTTGCGGATGGCCGGGTTGCCGATCATGATTTCATGCGCCGCCACCCGGCCCGAGCCGTCTTTCAACTTGCACAGGGTTTGTGAGATCACCGCCACCAGCGATTCACTGAGCATCGCGCGCACCATTTCTTTCTCGGCTGCCGGGAACACATCGACGATGCGGTCCACGGTTTTGGCCGCGCTGCTGGTGTGCAGCGTGCCAAACACCAGGTGGCCGGTCTCGGCGGCGGTCAGCGCCAGGCGGATCGTCTCCAGATCGCGCATCTCGCCCACCAGGATGGCGTCCGGGTCTTCGCGCAGGGCTGAGCGCAGCGCGTTCGAGAAACTCATCGTGTGTGGCCCCACCTCACGCTGGTTGATCAGGCATTTTTTGCTCTCGTGCACAAACTCGATCGGGTCTTCCACCGTCAGCACATGGCCATACTCGTTCTCGTTCAGGTGGTTGACCATCGCCGCCAGCGTGGTGGATTTGCCTGAGCCGGTGGGGCCGGTCACCAGCACCATGCCGCGCGGGCGCAATGACAGGTCGGCAAAAATCTTTGGCGTGTTGAGCTGCTCCAGCGACAAAATCTTGCTCGGGATGGTGCGAAACACCGCGCCCGCGCCCCGGTTCTGGTTGAAGGCATTCACCCGAAACCGCGCCAGGCCCTGAATCTCGAATGAAAAATCGCACTCCAGCGTGTCTTCATACGACTTGCGCTGGGCGTCGTTCATGATGTCGTAGACCATGGCGTGCACCGCCTTGTGGTCCAGCGCCTCGACATTGATGCGCCGCACGTCACCGTTGACGCGGATCATCGGCGGCAGGCCGGCCGACAAATGCAGATCAGAGGCTTTGTTCTTGACCGAGAACGCCAGCAGTTGGGTGATGTCCATGAGGGATGCGTTGGGCTGAATCGATGACAAACAGGGTAAACCAGAACCTGCATGAAGTGCGCCAACGCATTGTGCAAGCCTGCGCCGCCGCCGGCCGCGCTGTGGACAGCGTCACGCTGCTGGCGGTGAGCAAAACCTTTGGCGCGGACGCGGTGCGCGCCGCTTTTGCCGCTGGTCAACGGGCGTTTGGTGAGAACTACGTGCAAGAAGCGCTGGACAAGATCAGCGATCTGGCCGATTTGCGGCACCAGATCGAATGGCATCTGATCGGCCCGCTGCAAAGCAACAAGACGCGGGCGGTGGCGGCGGCCTTTGACTGGGTGCATTCCATTGATCGGCTGAAGATCGCGCAGCGGCTGGCTGGGCAGCGGCCGGCCGGCCTGCCACCGCTGCAAGTGTGTTTGCAGGTCAACATCAGCGCGCAGGCCAGCAAGAGCGGGTTGCTGCCGCGTGAAGTGCTGGCGGTGGCGCAGGCGGTGGCGGTGTTGCCCAATTTGCGCTTGCGCGGGTTGATGGCCATCCCCGAGCCGGCCGAGGGTGACGCGGCGCAGCGCGCACCGCACCGGGCGCTGCGAGAGTTGCTGGCCACGCTCAATGCCGCCGGCCTGGGTCTGGACACGCTGAGCATGGGCATGAGCGCCGATCTGGAGGCGGCGGTGGCCGAGGGCGCGACGCTGGTGCGGGTGGGCACGGCGATTTTTGGCGGGCGGTTGGCGCCGGCTGCGGCGTGACGCGCAGCGCCTGGCCTGAGATTCTTGTGCTGCGCTTGGCCTGCGCCATCAACCCGCAGTGGCGGGTTTCACGCAAGCCGGGCGCGCCCACGGCGTCATGTTGCGTGTGCTGAGATTGCCCTGTCCGGATTCTTGGGCGGGTTGCGTCTGATCAACGGCACGCAATCCGCGTGCAATCAGATCAACGCTCAGGAGAAAGTCATGAGAATTTTGCTGAAGAACCTTGCGCTCACGGCGGCCATCGTTGTGCTGGGGAACGCTGCCTTTGCCAAGGCAACCGCCGTTGCCAAGCCAGCCATATCGCCTTTGTCAGCGATGGTTGCGCCAAGAACGGGCGCTGAGGAGCCGCTGCAAACTGGGGCCGGCGGCCACAGCAGCGCTGAGCAACAGGCTGCGAGGCCGTCCTTCGGATGTGACTTTACTGGCACGCCGCGCTGCTACGCCTGCTGGGAAGAGCCCGCATTTGGCAGGAGCTATTGCATCTTTGGCTGAGCACGCGTTGCCAGAGACCGGGTGGTCGAGGCGCCCTGCGCTCGCCCCCCCAGCCCGGGCTATTGATCCAGCTTGATGCCGGCCTTCTGGATGATCGCGCCCCAGCGCCTGGCATCGGCGTCCAGCAGGCGCTTGAAGTCCTCCGCGCTGCCGCCCACGGTGCTCAAGCCCTGGGCGTCGAGCGCGGTTTTTACCGCCGCATCGCGCAGCGCGGCATTGACATCCGCATTGATCCTGGCCACCACCGCAGCGGGCGTGCCGGCGGCGGTGAACAGGCCGTTCCAGGCCAGGGATTCAATTTGCGGATAGCCC
>JANMKO010000816.1:0-2132 GCA_031372085.1 Betaproteobacteria bacterium | reverse complement strand
GCCATCAACCAGCTGGCCACCTTCATCACCACGCCGGTGTTGGGTGAGGTGGCGCTGCTGGTGGCGGCCATCGTCTTGCTGCGCCTGCTGCCGCAAGGCATCACCGGCCGGTTTTTCAAAGGATCGCTGTGAACCGCTTTGCCCGGTCGTGGCAAAGCGCTGCGCTGACCCTGGCCATCGGCGTCGCGCTGCTGTTCATCCTGCCCCGGGTGACGGACGACTACACGCTGATCCAGGTGACGATTTACGCGGTGATGTCCATCCTGGGCGTCAGCCTGGGGTTCATCTGGGGCTTTGGCGGCATCCTGTGTTTTGGCCAGGCGGCGTTTTTTGGCCTGGGCGCGTACACCTACGCGGTGGCGGTGATCAACATCGGCGACAGCACCTTGCCGTTCTTGCTGGCCATTGCCGTGCCGGCGCTGTTTGCAGCCCTGCTGGGCTATGTGATTTTTTACGGCCGGCTGTCGGATGTGTACATGGGCGTGATCACGCTCACCGTCACCTTGATCCTGTTCAACCTGGTCAACTCGACCGCCGGGCCCGAGTGGAAGATCGGCAACGCGCCGCTGGGCGGCTTCAACGGCATCCCGGCCATCCCCACCTTGAACCTGCCCGGCCGGCCCGACGAGGTGCTGAGCCCGGGTGATCTGTTCAGCCTCACCTTCGTCTGCCTGCTGCTGGTGTACCTGGGCTTGCGGGTGTTGATCAGCGCCAAGATCGGCCGGGTGATCATCGCCGCCAAAGAAAACGAGCAGCGTGTGCTGCTGCTGGGCTATGACGCGCGGGCCTACAAACTGTTTTGCTTCACGCTGGGCGGGGCGATTGCCGGGCTGGCCGGCTGCCTGTTTGCCAACTGGGGGGCATTTACCAGCCCCACCATCTTTGGCCTGGCGCAATCGGCGCAAATCATCATCTGGGTGATCGTCGGCGGCTTGGGCACCCTGGTCGGGCCGGTGGTGGGCTGTGTGCTGATCCAGTGGCTGACCACCCAGATCGGCACCCAGCAGCTGTTCAATGCCAACCTGGTGCTGGGCGCCATCTTGCTGCTGTTTGTGCTGCTGGTGCCGCGCGGCATCGTGCCCAGCCTGGGTGACTGGATCGACCAGGGGCTTGGTTTGTGGCGGCGCCGCCGCCACCGGGTGGCAGCGGGCCAGGCCGTTGCCGGCGGCGCGGCCCGCACCGGACCGTCGTCCACAGCGGCTACAAGCGCCCCCGCGGCGGTGGTTGGGCCCGCGCCATGACGCCGCTGATCGAAACCCGCAACCTCAACGTGCATTTTGGCGGCGTGCATGCCACGCGCGACATCAACTTCACGCTGGCCGAGACCGAGTTGCGCTGCGTGATCGGCCCCAATGGCGCCGGCAAGAGCACGTTTTTCAAGCTGCTCACCGGCCAGACCCAACCCAGCTCGGGCCAGATCCTGTTTCGTGGCCAGGACATCTCCAACATGCAGCCGCACCACCCGGGCCGGCTGGGCATCGGCATCAAAACCCAGGTGCCCTGCCTGTTCAACGGCCTGAGCGTGTGGGAGAACGTCTGGCTGTCGGCACGCCGCACCAACAGCGCCCAGCAGGCCGAGCGCATCACCCGCAGCACGCTGGACCGCGTGGGCATGACGGCCTACCGCGACTCACTGGCCGGCCTGCTGGCGCACGGCCTGCGCCAGTGGGTAGAGATCGCGGTGGTGATTGCCGCTGACCCGCCGCTGATCCTGCTGGACGAGCCCGCCGCCGGCATGAGCGTCGGCGAGGTGGCGCGCACCGCCGAGCTGATTCTCGACATCAACCGCCAGCATGCGCTGGTGGTGGTGGAGCACGACATGAACTTTATCCGCATGATCGCCAAGAAAGTGACGGTGCTGCACCAGGGCGCGGTGATCCGCGAAGACACGCCCGACCGCATCATGCGTGACCCGCTGGTGCAGCAGATCTACCTCGGCAAGAAGCCGCATTGAGCGCGCAGTTGCCGATGTTGCAAGTCACGGGTTTGTATGCGGGTTACGGCGCTATTCCCGTGCTGCACAACATCTCGCTGTCGATTGCCGAGGGCGAATCGATCGGCATCCTGGGCCACAACGGCATGGGCAAATCCACCTTGCTGCGGGTGCTGATCGGTGCGCTGCGGCCGAGTGC
>JANMKO010000808.1:0-1898 GCA_031372085.1 Betaproteobacteria bacterium | reverse complement strand
GCCGCTGCCAGCGCGTGCTGCGCCTGGAGCAGGGGCGGTTGGCGGTGTGATCCCGTTGCCGCCCACAGGCCCGGCAGCACCGGCGCAGCGCTGGTCAGACCGGGCCGTGCCGCTGGGCCTGCTGTTGGCCCTGTTGTTGATGGCTGCGGTGGCGCTGGCGGTGATCGCGCGAGAATTTACCCACCAGCGCGAGCAGGCGGCGCTGCGCTTGCAGGCGGTGGCCGATCTGCGCCGGGTGCAGGTGGAATCGTGGCTGGACAACCGGCTCAACGTGGCCCGCTTCATGGCCACCAGCCCACTTTGGGCCGAGTTGTTCAGCCAGCCGGCGGCGCCCGGCAGCCTCAGCGGGGCCGAGCGGGTGTTGCTGCGGGCGGTGGCTTTCCGCCAGGCCAACGGCGGCAGCGCGGCGATGGTGTTTGGCGCCCAGGGCCAGTTGCTGGCCGCCGAGCCCGGCGCCGGCGCCGAGCCGACCGCCACGCTGCGCCCGGTGCTGCTGGACGCGCTGGCCAGCGCGCAAGTGCGTTTTGCCGGCATCTACCGCCAGCCCGGCCCGGCCGGCAGGGCTGGCAGTCTGCACTTTGATCTGGTGGTGCCGCTGCAGGCCACCGGCCGGCCGGCGCTGGCCGCGGTGGTGTTTCGCATCGACCCCGGGCCGACGTTGCTGGCCCTGTTGGAAGGCTGGCCGGTGCCCAGCGACAGCGGTGAGACCATGCTCTGGCGGCCAGACGGCGATGATTTGCTGATGATCAGCGCGCCGCGGCGCCAGCCCGGGATGGGCGGCCAGATGCGCCGTCTGCGGGCCGAGCCGCAGTTTCTGGCGGCCAGGGCGGTGCGCGGCGACGTGCCCGCCGGCCAGCCGTTTGACGGCCGGGGCCACGACGGCGTGCTGGCGCTGGCGGTGGCCGTGCCGGTGGCGCGCAGCGACTGGTGGCTGGTGACCCGGATCGACCAGGCCGAGATCGACGCCCCGGCCCGGCGCAATGCGCTGGGCATTGCCGCCACCGCCTTGTCGCTGATGCTGGCGCTGGGGCTGCTGGTGCGCCAGGGCCGACAGCGCCAGTCGCTGCGCCTGGCCCGGGCCGAGGGCGACGCCCAGCGCCTGCGGCTGCAAGCGCTGGACCAGGTGGAGCAGCAGCGCGAGTTGCTGGAAACCCTGGTGCAGGCCCGTACCGCCGAGCTGCTGGCGGCCAATGCGTCCATCGCTGCGGCGGAGCGCTTTGCCCGCGCGGTGAGCGACAACCTGCCCGGGCGGGTGGCCTACTGGGACGCGCAGCAGTGCTGCCGCTATGCCAACCGCACGTGGTACGCCTGGTACGGCCGCACGCCCGAGCAGACGCTGGGCCGGCGCGTCGATGAGATCGTCGGCCCCGACCATGACGCGGTCACCGATGGCCGCCTGGCCGCCGCGCTGGCCGGCCAGGCGCAGCACTTCGAGCGCCGCACGGCGCTGCCGTCCGGCGAGTGGCGCACCCACCAGATTCACTACCAACCCGACCTGAGCGACGGCCAGGTGGTGGGCGTGTTTGCGCTGGCGTTTGATGTCACGCTGCAAAAGCAGGCCGAGGCCGAGCTGATCCAGGCGCGCGATTCGGCCCAGGCCGCCAGCCGGGCCAAAAGCGCCTTCCTGGCCAACATGAGCCACGAAATACGCACGCCGATGAACGCCATCATCGGCCTGGCCCATCTGATGCGGCGCGACAGCCGCGACGCGCTGTCGCGCGACCGCATCGACAAGCTCTCAGCCGCCGCCCAGCACCTGCTGCAAATCATCAGCGACATCCTCGACCTGTCCAAGATCGAGGCCGGCAAGCTGGCGCTGGAGGACGTCAGCTTCCAGGTTGACGCGATGCTGGCGCGCACCTGCGAGATGGTGGCCGACCGGGCGCGCCAAAAAGGGC
>JANMKO010000779.1:0-1565 GCA_031372085.1 Betaproteobacteria bacterium | reverse complement strand
GCGGCCGGCACGGCGGCCGGTGCGGCGGCTGGTGCGGCGGCCGGTAGGTCGGCCGGTAGGGCGACCCCACAGCAGGCACCCGGCACCGGCTTCCGGCGCTGGCAGCGCCAGGCCTGGCCCACGGTGCGGCTGGGCCTGCTGACATCGGTCTGCGGTTTTGCCGCGCTGGTGTTCTCGGGCTTTCCGGGCCTGGCGCAGCTGGGCGTGTTCTCGATTGCCGGCCTGCTGGCCGCCGCGCTGGCCACACGCTGGGTGCTGCCCGCACTGATGCCCGACGGCGCGGCCGGCACCGCCGCGCGCCGCCGGCTGGGCCGTGTCACCGCCCGGGCGGTGCGCGGCCTGCCACGCTGGCGCGCCCTGTGCTGGCTGCTGGGCGCGGCGTCGCTGGCGCTGTTGCTGTGGCAGCGCGGCGCGCTGTGGCAGGGCGACCTGGCCTCGCTCAGCCCGGTGCCCCGGGCCGCGCTGGCGCTGGACGCCGAGCTGCGCACCGACCTGGCGGCCAGCGATGCGCGCACCCTGGTGGTGGTGCAGGGCGCTGATGCGCAAGCCGCGCTGCGCGCCGCCGAGCGGGCCGGCCACCGGCTCGATGCGCTGGTGGCCAGCGGCCAACTGGCCGGCTACGACAGCCCGGCGCGGTTTCTGCCCAGCCTGGCCACCCAGCAGGCGCGCCTGGCCAGCCTGCCCGACGCCGCCACCCTGCAAGCCCGGCTGGCCCAGGCGCTGGAGGGCAGCCCGCTGGCCGCCGCCCGGCTGGCGCCGTTTGTGGCCGAGGCCAGCGCCGCCCGCACGCTGCCGCTGCTGGACCGCGCTGCGCTGGCCGGCAGCCCGCTGGCGCCGCTGGCCGACGCGCTGCTGGTGCCGCGCCGCCGTGGCGTGGCCGGCCCGCCTGGCCCGCCTGACGAGCACGGCTGGCTGGCCCTGCTGGCGCTGCAACCCGGGGCCCAGCCGCTGCAGGCCGACGCGGTGCGCGCCGCGCTGGCCGGCGTGCCCGAGGCCCAGGTGATCGACATCAAGGCCGAGCTGGACCGGCTCTACCAGGGCTATCTGGCGCAGGCGCTGTGGCAATCGGCGCTGGGCGCGCTGGCGGTGGTGGCCTTGCTGGCAGCGGCGCTGCGCTCGGGCCGTCGCCTGCTGGCGGTGTGCCAGCCGCTGGTGCTGGCGGTGCTGATCACGCTGGCCGGGCTGTCGCTGGCCGGCGTCACGCTGGGCATCCTGCACCTGGTGGGCTTGCTGCTGGTGGTGGCGGTGGGCTCGAACTACGCCTTGTTTTTTGACCAGTTCTTCGGCCCCGGCCGGGCGCCCGGCCCGGCGTCGGCCGGTGGGGGCGCCGGTATGGGCGCCGATGTGGGCGCCGATGGCGCGGCCGGTGACGCAGCCGATGGAGCGGCCGGTGACACGGCCGCCGCGCCGGCTGCCGACGACGATTGGCTGGCCTCGCTGCTGCTGGCCAACCTGACCACGGTGGCCTCGTTCGGGCTGATCGCCGGCTCGCAGATCCCGGCGCTGTCGGCCATCGGCCAGGTGGTGGCGCCGGGCGCGCTGCTGGCGCTGCTGCTGTCGGCGGT
>JANMKO010000777.1:0-2384 GCA_031372085.1 Betaproteobacteria bacterium | reverse complement strand
ACCCGCACCTGCTCGGTCAGCTCGGCCTTGAGCGCTGAAAACTCGGGCGTGGTCTTGACCGAGTAGTGGCGCGGGTGGGCCAGCGGCACCGCCCGGTCGAGCTTGATGCGGCCGGGCCGGGCGCTCATCACCACCACCCGGCTGCCCATGAATACCGCCTCGTCGATGTCATGGGTGACAAACAGCACGGTTTTCTGCTCGCCTTCCCAGATGCCCAGCAGCAGCTCTTGCATCAGCTCGCGGGTTTGGTGGTCAAGCGCGCCAAAAGGCTCGTCCATCAGCAGGATGCGCGGGTTGTTGGCCAGCGCCCGGGCAATCGCCACCCGTTGCTGCATGCCGCCCGAAAGCTGCTTGGGAAAGTGCTGCTCAAAGCCGCGCAGCCCCACCTGGTTGACAAACCGGTCGGCCACTTCAAGCTGCCGGGCCAGCGGCCAGCCGCGCTCACGCAGGCCAAAGCAGATGTTTTCACGCACCGTGAGCCACGGGAACAAGGTGTAGCTTTGAAACACCATGCCGCGGTCAGCGCCCGGGCCGCTGATGCGCTGGCCGGCCAGCAGCACCTCACCGGCGGTTTGGCGGTCAAGCCCGGCCACGATGCGCAGCAAGGTGCTTTTGCCGCAGCCCGACGGGCCCAGGATGGTGACAAAGTCGTTCTCGGCCACCGCCAGATCGGTGGCTTGCAGCGCCACCGTGGGCGTGCCGCCATGGGCCGACGGAAAGCTGCGCGAGACGCCTTGGATCGATAAAAAATCAGCCACAGCCTTCATCGCCCCAGTTGCGCCCACGGAAACAGGCGCCGGTTGAGCGCCTTGAAGGCAAAGTCACTCACCAGCCCGATCAGGCCGATGACGATGATGCCGAAGATGATCTGGTCGGTGGCCAGCAGCGCCTGGCTGTCGGTGATCATGTGGCCGATGCCGCTGGACGCACCGATCAACTCGGCCACGATCACATAAGTCCAGGCCCAGCCCAGCACCAGGCGCAGGATTTCAGCGATCTCGGGCGCGGCGCCGGGGATCAGCACCCGCCGCACCAGGCTGGCGTCGCTGCTGCCCAGGGTGTAGGCGGCCTCTACCAAGTCACGCCGGGTATTGCCCACCACCACCGCCACCATCAGCACCAGTTGAAAAAAGCTGCCGATGAAGATGACCGCCAGTTTTTGCGCCTCACCGATGCCGGCCCACAAGATCAGCAGCGGGATGAAGGCCGACGCCGGCAGGTAGCGGGCGAATGAGACAAATGGCTCGAAGAAGGCTTCGACCGGTTTGTAGGCGCCCATCAAGATGCCCAGTGGCAAGGCCAGCAACGTGGCGATCAAAAAACCGCCCAGCACGCGCCAGACCGTCATGCCGATGTCGGTGGCAAAACCCATCTGGGTGAGCAGCAGCCAGCCGCTGCGCAGCATTTGCAGCGGGTCGGCCAGAAAGGTTTTTTGCACAAAACCGCCAAAGGTGGCCAGCGCCCATACCGCCACAAACAGCACGAAGAAGCCGATGCCCAAGGCCACGCGGGTGGCTGGCGCGACAGGGGTGAGCGGCTTCATCCTGCGCCTTCCTCATGGCAAGGGGAAGGTTGGGATGGGCGTTGGACGCCGGAGGACTTGAGCCATTCGACCCCCACCCCAGCCCTCCCCCTGCCCGGGGGAGGGAGCGCGCCATGCGCTTTCATTTCAAGAATCGGGTATCGGCCAGCTTGGACAAGTCAGGCATCGTTTTCAGGATGCCGATTTCCAGCAGCAGATCGGCCGCCTCTTTGGTGAACTGCGCATGCTCACCGGC
Source organism: Betaproteobacteria bacterium (assembly GCA_031372085.1). Classification (GTDB taxonomy): domain Bacteria; phylum Pseudomonadota; class Gammaproteobacteria; order Burkholderiales; family Burkholderiaceae_C; genus Pseudaquabacterium. The sequence goes on along the minus strand of JANMKO010000777.1, from coordinate 606 downwards.
AAAAAAGGTCTGGTTGGCCTCGCGATCTTGCCAGCGCAGGTATTTTTGGCTGGCTTCAAACGCCTCACCGGTCTGCTTGACATCGGCGCCCATGATCTCGAAGCTCTTTTTCGGCTCGGCCTTGACCATCGCCAGCGCATCAAAATAGCCGTCGGCCAGGGCCTTGGCGGCTTTCGGGTTCTCGGCCAGGAATTTGGGCGTGCAGCCAAAGGTGTCCATCACCATCGGGTAGTCCAGCGTGGTGGCAATGATCTTGCCGGCCTCGGGCTTGGCCCGCACCGCGCTCAGGTAGGGCTCGTAGGTCATGGCCGCGTCCACGCCGTCGGTGCCGGCAATCATCGCGTTGGCGGCGGCTTGCGGGCTCAGGTTGACCACCTTCACATCCTTCACCGACAGGCCGTTTTTCTTCAGCATCCAGGCCAGGCCGAAATACGGCGCCGTGCCGGGGGCGTCGGCGGCCACGGTCTTGCCTTTCAGGTCACTGATCCTGTTGATGCCGGGTTTGACCACCATGCCGTCAGCGCCGTAGCTTTTGTCGAGTTGAAAGATCTGGGTGGTGGCCACGCCGTTGGCGTTCCAGGAGATCCACGTCTCCACCGTGGTGGC
>JANMKO010000749.1:0-1584 GCA_031372085.1 Betaproteobacteria bacterium | reverse complement strand
GGGGGGTGGGGGCCCACGAGGCCGGAGCGGCCGCAGGTTCGACCCCCTCCCCAGCCCTCCCCCTGCCCGGGGGAGGGAGCAAGACACAAGAGTTCGGCCGCAGCGGCCTCATCGCACCACGCCCAGGATGGCGTCAAACATCGTCTGCGCGGTTTGCAGCATCTTGGCCGCGGCCTGGTAGCTTTGCTGGAATTGCAGCAGCCGGGCCGCCTCTTCGTCCAGGTTGACGCCCACCGCGCCGCCCAGCGCGGCGCTGGCTTGCTGGGCCACGGTGCTGCTGGTGTCGGCGGCGGCTGCCGCGCCCTGCATGCGCACACCGATGGCCGACAGCGTGTTGGCATAGGCGTCGGCCGCTGTCTGGCCGTCGATCAGCGGGCTGGCGGCCAGGCTGTCGAAGCGCAGCGCATTGCCGTTGCTGGCGGCCGGGTGGCTGGTGGGGGCCACGCTGATGCGGTCGCCCGTCTTGGCCTGGCCGGCCAGCGCCAGCGAGATGCCGTCCAGCTGGATCGGCTGGCCCGACGAATAGCTGCCGGTGGCCAGTGGGTTGTTGCCGGCGTCCAGCACCTCGTAGCCGCCGTTGTCATCGACAAAGCGCACGGTGAACGGCGCGTAAGGCGCGGCCGGCGCGGCCACGATGGTCAGTGCCATCACGCTGGCCGTGCCGCTGTTGGCCGCACCCAGCACGGCGGTGACCGGGTTCGCTGCCGCCAGGCCGCGCGGGTTTTTCAGCAGCACCGTCAGATCGGCCGCCGCGCCGCTGACGGGTTTGAGCAAAAACGACTCACCCGGCGCCGGTGCGTTGGCGCCGATGGTGACGCGAAAGCCGTCGATCACCGCGCCGTCGGCCACCGGCTGAAAGAGCTGGCCATCGGCCAGCCGGGTGACGCTGTACTGGCCGGCGTTGGCCGGATCGGCCACCAGTTGGTAGTCGCTGGCCTTGAGCGCCGAGTGATCGACGATGGCCAGACCGACGCTGGCGACAAACGCGCCGCTGGCATCCCGCGCATTGCCAGCCGCCGGCTGGGCCCGCGGGCCGGTCAAGCCAAACAGCGGGGTGCCGGCGCTGCCCTGCAAATCCAGCCCGAAGCCCTGCTGCTGGTTGACGGCGCCGGCCAGCCCGGCCACCAATTGGCCCAGCCGGCCGCGCGCGTCGGCCAGGTCCTGGTCTTGAAAGCGCATCAGCCCGCCCAGCCGGCCGTCGCCGATGGTGTCGCTGCCCAGCGGCGTGGTCTGGCCGGCAATGGCCACGCCCAGGCTGACATGGCTGGCGTCGGCCGCATCGGCCTGCGCCACCAGCGCATGCGAGACGCCGCCCAGCACCAGCGACTGGCCGCTGCCGACAAACACATTGGCCGTCTCGTCGGCGCCGATGTAGCTGTGCACCTGCACCTGCTGGCCGATGCGCTGCACCAGCTGGTCGCGCTGGTCCAGCAGGTCATTCGGCGACTGGCCGCTGCGCGTGGCGGCGGCGATGCTCAGGTTGAGCCGGCCTAGCGATGCGGCCAGCGCATTGACCTCGGCCACGCCGCCGGCCACATCGGCTTTGACCTGCGCCTGCAGCACCTCGATCTGGCTGGATGAGGC
>JANMKO010000748.1:0-2697 GCA_031372085.1 Betaproteobacteria bacterium | reverse complement strand
TCCAACTGCTGGCGGCTGGTGGCCCAGACGGTGAGCGTCAGGCCCAGGTAGCGGCCGCCGCTGCTGGGGCGTTTTTCAAGTGTCTCGGCGTCAAAGCCCGGATCAAATTGCCGGGCCACCCGCAGCATGGCCTCGACAAAGCCTTCCACCTGCGGGCCCATCACCTTGATCGGGAAGGCGCAGGGGTAGTCGATCAGCGAGTGCGCCAGCGGGATGTCGGCTGGCAGCGGGGGCGCGATTTCAGGCGGTTTTTTGGGCGGCATGGCAGGGGGCGGCGTGGCTGGCAACGGGCGCGCTCAGATCGACTGCTCGGCCTTGGCGCGCTGGTAGGCCTCATACAAACGCGAGTACACCGGGCCCGGCTTGCCACGCAGCGCGCCGTGGCCCACCAGCTCGTTGTCCAGCCGGGTGATGGCCAACACCTCTTTGGTGGCCGAGCTGAGCATCAGCTCATCGGCCGACCGCACATCGGCCTCGGCGATGGGCCGCAGGTTGTAGGCAATGCCGGCCTCCTGGCACAGCTCGGCCAGCAGCTCGTAGCGGATGCCTTCCAGCACATGCTCACTTTTGGGCGGGCCCAGCAGCGCGCCCTCGTGCACCACCCAGACATTGCTGGCCGATGCCTCGGTGAGCCAGCCGTCGCGAAACATCACCGTCTCGGCCGCGCCGTGGTCGGCCGACATCTGGCGCGCCAGCACATTGCCCAGCAGCGAGGTGCTTTTGATGTCGCCCCGCTCCCAGCGGAAATCGCGCGCCGTGATGCAGGCCACGCCGTGGTGGCGCAGGTCGGCCGACGGCGGCTTCATCGGGCTGGTCATGGCAAATACCGTGGGCGTGAGCCCCAAAGGCATCACATGGTCGCGCAGCGCCACGCCCCGGGTGATCTGGAGGTAGGCCAGTTGGTCGGGCGCTGGCTGGGCGGCCACAAGATCGCGCACCAGCGCCAGCCAGCCGGCCACCGGGTGCGGGTTGTCGATCCGCACCTTGGCCAGGTTGCGCGACAGCCGCGCCATGTGCTCATCAAACCGGAACAGCCGCCGGCCGTAGACGGGGATCACCTCATAAATGCCATCACCGAAGATGAAGCCCCGGTCGAGCACCGATATCTTGGCGTCGCACAGCGGCAAGGTTTGGCCGTTGAGGTGGCACGGCGTGTCGGGGAGCATCGTCATGGCGGCCCTTTTGAAGGTGACGGGGCAGCTTAGCCGATGGCCGGGCGGGGCGGCGCCGTGCCCACCATCCGGCGCGCTACTTGATCCACAGCCGGATCGCATCCCAGGCCCGGCCCAGCCAGCCGGCCTGCGGCACGGCTTCCAGCACCACCAACGGCAGGCTGGCGATCTTGGCCCCACCGGCGCTGCTGATCTCCAGCGTGCCCACACGCTGGCCTTTGGCCAGCGGCGCGACCAGCGGGTCGGTGCGCGAGATCATGGTCTTGAGCTTGTCGCCGTCGCCCTTGGGCACTGTCACCACCATCGCCGTGGCCGCGCCCAGTGACGCGGTGGCCTGCTGGCCCTTCCACACCGGCACCTGGGCCACCGGTTTGCCGGCCTCGAACAAGCGCACGGCGTCCCAGGCGGTGTAGCCCCAGTTCAGCAGCTTCTGGCTCTCGCTGGCCCGGCCCTCGCGGGAGGTCGCGCCCATCACCACACTGAGCAAGCGGCGCTTGCCGTTGGGCAGGTCGCGCTGCGCACTGGCAATCAGGCAATAGCCTGCGGCGTCGGTGTAGCCGGTCTTCATGCCGTCCACCGCCGGGTCTCGGCCCAGCAGCATGTTGCGGTTGTCTTGCTTGATGTTGTTGAAGGTGAAGTTGCGCAGCGAGTAGTAGCGGGCGTAGTCGTCCGGAAAGTCGCGCAGCACATGCGCCGCGATCAGGCCCATGTCGCGGGCTGAGCTGTAGTGGCCGGCCTCGGTCAGCCCGGTGACGTTCTTGAACTGGGTGTTCTTCAGGCCCCAGGCCAGGGTCTGGCGGTTCATCATCGCCACAAAGCCGTCCAGCGATCCGGCCACGCCCTCGGCCAGTGCCACCGCCGCATCGTTGCCCGACACGGCAATCATGCCGCGCAGCAGTTCATCCACCTTGGGCGTCATCTTCGGGTCGATGAACATCAATGAGCCGCCGCCCTTGCGCTCAGCCCAGGCGCGCAGCGACACCGGCAGGTTCTGCGTCAGCGTCAGCTTGTGGGCCTTCAGCGCGTCAAACACCAGCCAGGCGGTCATCAGTTTGGTCAGTGAGGCCGGGTCGGCCTGGGCGTCGGCCTCACGCTCGGCCAGCACCTGGTCACTGCCCACATCCAGCAGCCAGTAAGCCTTGGCCGCCACCACGGGCGGCTGCGGAGATTGCGCCCGCGCGGCGGGCACGCCGGCCACCGTCAAGGCAAATACCGCCAGTGCAAAGCCAATCAGTCGTTTCATCGGGATCCGGAAAAGCAGAAAAAAAGGGAAGGCGTGGGGCGATCAGCGGCCCACGTCGGGGGGCAGGCGCAGGCGCTCAACCACCTGGCCGTTTTTCAGGTGGGATTCGACGATCTCGTCCACATCGGCGGCATCGACAAAGGTGTACCAGGTCTCGTCCGGGTAGACCACCGCCACCGGGCCACCGGCACAGCGGTCAAGACAGCCGGCCTTGTTCACCCGCACGCCGCCTGCGCCCGCCAGGCCCTCGGCCTTGACACGCTTTTTGCAGTGGTCAAACGC